>CAYWZD010000708.1:0-2119 GCA_964462755.1 uncultured Victivallales bacterium
GCCGTGCGCGACATTCTGACGGACGGCCTTTCCACGCTCACGATCGGCGTTCCGGAAGCCATGTGACGGAATTCGTGACGGAGGTCTGACGGAACAATGACGGATCTCTGACGGATACAGTCCTTTCGTCAAATATTCTCAATAAAAGCGCCCCCGTCCCGGCTTTTTTCCCGGAACGGGGGCTTTTCCGTACTATTGAAGAAAGGAGAAATTCAGCTTACCGCGATTCGGTGGATTCTGGCCCGTTCCGACTTCGGAAGGGTCAGCGTCAATACGCCATCCTGCGTTTTTGCGGTGATGTGTTCCACATCCACCGCATCCGACAGCTGGAACGCGCGTTTGTAAAGCAGCGGCGTTCCGCAATGGCACAGCGAACTTTTCGCTTCCACCGTAAGCAACTGGTTTTTGACCTCCACCGAAACCGTCTTTGAATTGGCGCCCGGCACCTCCAGACAAAGGATGGCGTCGTGCTCCTCGTCAATGATGTCGGCGGCAGGAATCACTTCCAGGTATTTTTCCTCTTTCTTCTCGACTTCGGCACTCATTTGAATGACCTCCTTTTTTATGGTTTGCGCGGGGTTATTGCACCTTGATGGCGCGGGGCTTTCTGGCGCTGTCCTCTTCGCGGGGAACGGTCAGCGTCAGGACCCCGTCGGCATATTTCGCCTTCGTTTCAGCGCCCTTGACCATCACCGGCAGACGGACGCTTTCCTCGTAGGACTCCACGGAACGTTCACGGCAGATGTAATGTTTTTCTTTTTCGTCTTTCTTCTCGGTGGAACGGGTCGCCTTGACCGTCAGGAAGTCTCCGACCACTTCCACCTGAAAGTCTTTCGCCGTGCAGCCCGCGAAGGGCAGCTTGACCGTTACGTCCTTGTCGTGCACTTCCACCTGAAGGGCGGATTTCGAGTGTTCATGGAACCACCCCGCGTTCATTTCCGGGACTTGGCCGAACATCGCCTTCACCAGATCGCTGAAGGTGACCGGCGCACTCACTCCCGTATTCTGGTTTGTGTTGCTTTTTGCCAGCATGTTCATTTTTACACCTCCTGTTGTTGTCGCCTTTTTTTTCGGCGATTTCTTGGAAAAACACGTCCAAAGGAGAGTTTAGCAAAATTCATGCCAAGATGAAAACAGCGAATATTAATTCAATTCAAATGACTCTTCGGCAAGTGCTTACAGGATTTCAGAATGTGACATTCTGTCACAAGCTGTGTCTTTTTGGGACGTCACACTTCACGGCAGGACTTCACTCCAAGGGCCGCAATCCAGCGTGGAATCCGGGTGCAGGAGGACGACTTCCCCGTTATTCCCCCAGGCGGGCAGAATCTCGGCGGACACCCCGTCCGGGAGTCCGATGTTCTTGCGGACATGGAAATGGCCTGAAAAAATCGTGCGGACTTTTCCGCGCGCGGCCTTCCGTCCGTAATCTTCAAGGTAGGAAACGGGAAGCAGCCTTTTGTGCTGAAGGTTGGTGGGTTTCAGGGACACCCTGACTTTTTCCGCGATGCCCGGGCCGATGCTGGAAGAGGTCAGGCGCAGCAGGAAACGGGTGAACCGGTTCCGGACGATCCGTCTCAGCAGCAGATACTTGTGGTCGGCGCGGTTGATCAGGTCTCCGTGGATGAAAAGGATCCCGTTGCCGGCGGCGCGTGCGGCATCGTCGACCCAGGTGAACGCCTCCCGGTGCCTGTCGGAAACATAGAATTCGTGGTTGCCCTCGATGAACCCGATCTCCATTTTGTCCTTGTGCCCGGCGCACCATTGGATGAAACGGAGATGTTCGCGGGTCTCATAGCCGTCCAGCGCAATCCAGAGCTCGAAGATGTCGCCGAGAAAGATGACGCCGGCGGGAGAGAATTCCGCGATGCGGTCGAGCATCCTGAAAAATTCGTCCTCGGCATCCGAATGGGCGCGGATATGGCAATCCGCCACGAGTACATATACATTATTTTTCATCATGAACGGAATATAGCACGGATTCGGGAAAAAGTCAGTATTCGCCTCAAGAAAAATTTGATTTTTTCGATTTGCGTGGCATATTATTTCCGATTCTCAAATCCGGCCAGCTTAGCTCAGTGGTAGAGCTACGGTTTTGTAAACCGTCGGTCGAGGGTTC
>CAYWZD010000709.1:0-2114 GCA_964462755.1 uncultured Victivallales bacterium
AATCGGACACGATGTTCCGGAACGGTTCCCCGTTTTCCGTCTGTCTGTAACCGATGGCGAATTTCATTCCGTCTTCTCCATGACTGTCAGTTCCTTTTCCAGAATCGTCCGGACTTCGGCAGCCGCCCGGTGGATCTTTTCGGACACGCCCGGGACCTCCTTGTCCAGACGCACTCCGAGAGAATAGTTTCCAAACAGGAAAAAAGCCTCCGTGATTCCCGGAGAACGTTCCATCCGGTAAACAAGCTCCGAACGGACCTTCCGCTTGACTTCCAGAAAACGCTCTTCGTTTTCCCAGCGGGCAAGCCCGTATTCGGCAAAGGGAAAATTGCGTTCATATGCGCCCGCGTTCGCCGCACAGGACTGGAGACAGACCGCCGAGGCCGAAACATACGGGGAGAAGGTGACCAGCGCGCGGGGCATCCCCTGCTGAAGTTCCCCTGGACGTTCCGGAGACATCCGCAAACGGCATTCGACTCCCCCCGGAAGCAGTTCGGAAAGAGTCAGGGTGGCTTCCGGAAACATCCGGTGAAGACGGCGCAATTCCCGCCCGGCGGCTTTCAGAAGAATCGTATTGTTCCTCAGGTCCGACAGCTCGCGGATGGCGTTCCCGGCAAAATACCGGTTGGCATCGTCCTTGTCCAGGAATCCGCGGGCGCGCAAGGTGCGCACCAGATTGTGAGCCGTCGGCTTTTTGAGTCCGAGATGATCCGCGATCTCGTTCAGGCGCATGCCGTCCGGCGAGGCGCAGACCAGCTTGAGGATGTCCAGAGCCTTCAGCAGTGAAAGAACGTAATCCGATTGGGCCATGCTTCCTTGTCTCCCGTAAATCTTCCTACTGTATCCGCCGAACGGAAAAATGCAAGCGCGGAAACGTTTCAATCCGCGTGAACGGCATCTCCTTCCTTCTTCCGGAAAACGGTTTCCTTCGAGTACTCGGGCGGAGTGCTCCAGTCCACACGCCATTCCGGACGCCGCCGGAACTTCTTCCGGAAGGTGTTCTGAAGCACCCCGCGCGTTTCCAGACTGATCATGCACGCACGGGTACAGCCGCGGGCGCCGCAAACCGCCTGTCCGGTGTTGTAGAGATTGCGCGGCTTGTGATAGAAGGGGGACCACTCGCCCGGAACACTGTTGGGAACGCCCGGCAGATACGGGTCCTTCTGCTCCACGCCGGAATCTTCAGCCCCGACAAAGGAGGTGTTGCAGGCCCCCATGTCCAGATCGCTCCATTCCACTTCGTGTCCGGCCAGACTCACCTTCACGGTCTTCTCCGTCGAAAAGGCGTGTCCCGGACATGCCCGGACGCACGCCATGCAGCGGTTGCAGAGCTTCGGTCCGTTGTAAATCGGGTCCGGTTCCAGTTCCAGGTCCGTGAGGATGATTCCCACCCGGCAGCGGGGCCCGAATTGAGGCGAAAGAAACATTTTGCTGAATCCGATTTCACCGAGTCCGCACAGATAGGCGGCAATCCGGAGCTGGATCATCACATCGGGCATGGCCTGCCCTTTGCGCACGGGACGGCTGTAATTTTCACGGGCGAACCCCACATTGTCGATCCCGCGCCAGTCGCTCTGGTGCCCCATGGGAATCGCCTCGCTGCCGTTGTCCTCGATGAATTTGGAAAGATTGATGACGGTCATCGGCATATAAAGATACGTGATGCCGCCATAACCCATCGCGGAGTAATTGCTGAAATACGTGCCCTCTTCGATGCCGCGCAGACTCCCGCGCTCGACCCGGAAAACCATCCCGATGATGGACTTGCATTCGGGCATGATCTGTTTCGGGTCCATCTGGACCGGAGCCCCGGCCCACCGTTCGATGTTCCCGATTCCCACGACATCGGCGCCCATTTCCAGCGCTTTCCGCTTGACGGCGTCCGCCGCATTCTGTGGAGTCGAAAAATCCTCCTGATTGAATGTCCGTGTGTAGATTGCCATGACAGCCTCCTTTAGTTCATCAATGATGAATATTTATCCATCATTATTAAAATATAATCGCTTTCCCGGTTTTGTCAAGATGCTTTTTCAAAAAAAAGGAATTTTTGAGATTTTCTCGTATTGCGTCAGTGGAGTTCTTGGAATTCAAGAGAAAAGGAGGGAAGCGTTTCT
>CAYWZD010000710.1:0-2103 GCA_964462755.1 uncultured Victivallales bacterium
CGATTCCGAGGTGGATGTCCTCAAACGCAACGTCGAAGCCTTCGGAGGAGGGGACGCCTATGTGCGCGGCCTCCTGTATGAAAAACTCGGACCGTCGATCCGTTCCGTGATGACCCGCGCCTCCGGGGAAGGTTCGTTCGGCCTTCCGCTGGGACCGGCTTCCGGCAGTCTCCGTCCGGAAGGAGGGAAGTAATCATGAAAAAAGTCTTTATTCTGTCCGTTCTTCTGATTCTGGTCCTGGGATTTGCCGCCTACGGCATTTATCTCTGGGGATTCTGCCGGTTCTACGTTGCGCCGGGGTATATGGCGATCGTCACGGCCAAGTCGGGCGACGATCCGAAAGCCGGGGAGCTTCTGGTGGAGCGGGGCGAGAAGGGCATCTGGAAGGAAGTCCTGCCCGAAGGCCGCTACTTCCTCGATCCGGTGATGTATGACGTGGATATCGTTCCCGCGGTGACTATTCCCATCGGCAAGGTCGGAATCGTGACCTCCAAGATCGGCAAGCCTCTGCCGTCGGGCGAGATCATCGCCCCGGACAAGTCGTATCAGGGCGTCTGGCGCGACGTGCTCGGTCCGGGCACCTACCGCCTCAATCCGCAAGGCTACCGCGTGGACATCGCCGACGTGATCAACATTCCCATCGGGTATGTCGGCGTGGTGACCTCCCAGACCGGCAAGCCCGCGCCCGCCGGAGAGTTTGCCGCGCTCGGTTCGCAGGGCGTATTCAAGGACATCCTCCAGCCGGGACTGTATTACATCAATCCAAGCGCCTATCAGGTCAATGTGATCGAAATCGGCATGAATCAGGTCAGCATGACCGGACGCGGCGGCAGTGTGATCGAGCTCAAAAACAAGATCGAAACGGCCAGCGACGCCCTCAAGGAGATGTCTTACAATACGCTCAACGTCCAGCTCCAGCAGCGCATGAAGAGCAAGAGCGAAAGCGTATCGTCGTTCAAGGATGACTCCAACCTGCAGGAATCCTTCAGCCGGAGTGAAAGAAACCAGCGAGGCAATGTGAAGAAGGCAAATCTGTTTCATTCGCCCTCCCCATCCGCTGTCGCTTCCGGGAAAGTCGCTTCCGGGAAACCTCAGGAAATGGTCTACAACATCAGCAGTTTCGTCGAATTCCCCTCCCGGGACGGCTTCAAGATCGTCATGGACATGACCGTCGAATTCGAACTTCTGCCGGAGAACGTCTCGAAAATCTACATGCTGTATGGGGATCTGCCCCAGGTGGTCGAAAAGATCATCCTCCCGCAGATCCTTTCCATTTCCCGGCTGAAAGGCTCCACCTACAAAGCGCAGGACTTCATTGTCGGCGAGGGGCGCGAGACCTTCCAGAACAACCTGCGGAGCGATCTGGTCGCCACGCTGAAGGAGAAGAACATCCTCATCCACAACGCGATCATCCGCAATGTGGAAGTGCCGCAGAACATCCTGAGTCCGATTCAGGACGCCAGTCTGGCGCGGGAGCAGAACCTGACCAACTTCTCCCTTCAGTCCGCCGCGAAAATCGAGGCTGAATTGAATGCCCAGACCGGTCTCATCGAGCAGAAGCGTCAGGAGGTCGAGCAGGAGACCCGCAAGCTGGTGGCGGAGATCAACGCCAATCAGGAGCAGGCTGTACGCATGATTGCCGCCCGGACGGATCTGGACGTGGCGCAACTCCAGTTGAAGCGTTCCGAAATCGACGCCAGACGTGAAAAGCTCATGGGCGAAACGGATGTCAAGGTCAATTTCATGCAGCAGAAAGAGCTGGCGCAGGGGGCCCGCCGGAAGGCGGAGGCGCTCGGCAAGCCCGGACTCATGGCCGACCTGCGGCTGGTCGAAACGCTCAATCCGAAGCTGGACGTCAAGGTCATTTACGCCGGAGACGGCACTCTCTGGACTGATCTCCAGTCCGGCACCATCCCGCTTGGCAGGAAGAAATGATGCGGATTTTCACGGGAGGAAGAAAAACCTTTTTGAAAAAAGCTTTTTTCTTCCTCCCGGCCCCTCCATCATTTTCCAAAAACTTCTACGTTATCATTGATTGCGATGCAATCAATGATGAGTTAAAAATCTTTGGAAGGGATTGGGGTGCGGGGAAAGGGAGAACCT
>CAYWZD010000711.1:0-2096 GCA_964462755.1 uncultured Victivallales bacterium
ATCTGCGGATAAAGATCGACCGCCAGCGCCCCGGTTACCGCTTCCGCGCGAAACGAGACGTCGGCGATATCGACCTCCCCGGGTCCGTAGAGAAGGAAAGCGACTTCGGCCATTTTCGCATCGGCGGGAACCGTAATTTTGATCCGGGCATCATTCCACTCAGGATACGGCTTGAATTCACCCGTTTTCTCGTACGGAAGGAATTTGCCCTTGTAATAATCCGCATCATTGCGGAAACGGATGAAGACGCGGAATTTGTTTTTACTGTTCAAGGTTTCGAGCTTGCCGCGGCAGCGGAAGGAGAGCACGTAATCCTTCCCGACGGCGTCTTCCGGCAATATGACCCGCTGAAGGAGCTGATTGGAGAAGGCCAGGTCCTGATTTTTGTCATCCTTGATTTTCCATGCCTCCATGCCCGAGACGATCCGGGCGAAGCATTGTCCCTGGCTGGAAACGATTTCGCGCTTGAGGAAGGGCGCGATCTTTTTCATCAGTTCACGGTAATCGCCGTCCGCCTTGACGAGGTGAACCCAGTAGTTCGCCCCCCAGATTCCGTTCGGAAGTTTCCATGTGTCCGGCGCGATTTTCACATCTTTGAAGTCGCCCTTTGCAATCAGATTTTCTCCTTTGACTTCGCCGGGAGAAACCGGCGGCAGGGCGCTGAAATCGAGCGTAACCCCGCCGGGATTCAGCACAGGCGCGCCGGAAAGCGCCCAACTTGCCGCGCAGGCGGCGAACCAGAGCTGAACTTTCATTCCATTCATCCTTCTTTTACGGTTTATGTGTTTGTGCAGGAGACTTGCTTACCAGACTGCGGCCGGGGGCTTGACCGGATTCCAGAAGATGTCCAGATAGAGTTTGGAACCGCCGACATACCGGGAATCGGGCAGTTTCCCTTTCCGCCCGGGTGCGGCATGCATGTCGCAGTAAAGCACGTTGCAGTTGCCGGAGTGACGGTAGGTCAGCCGGTGAACATCCGACCAGCTTCCGGCGTCGGAAGGGAAGAGCCGCTGCTGACGGGTATCGGAGAGCAGCGCGGTCTGCGACGGCGCCTTGTGAGTCGAGACTTTCAACCGTGCCAGTCCGACTCCCCCGTAGTTCGTACCGTCGTATCCCCACCAGTTGTCTTTGCTGTCATGAACGCCGTCGCTGTAGCCGTAGGTATAGACCGAAGTGTCCCCGGCCGGATCACAGCTCGGACACGCCCACTTGCTGTGCTGCCAGCGTCCGGCGCTATAAGCAAGCGAGCCGAGACTACATCCCGCCGGTTCCGTTCCGAGGTAAGGGGTCAAAAACCCCTGTTGTTCGGTTTCGTAAAACCAGGTCTTGTAGTTGCTGGTCACTCCAATACTCTGTTCGCTGTAAAGCGGCAGATTTTCCTTGTTGTCATCGACATAGAAACAGAACGCCTTGCCGATCTGCAGAATCTTGTTGAGACAGGACGTGGCTCTGGCCCTTTCCCTGGCCTGGTTCAGCGCCGGAAGGAGAAGTCCCGCCAGAATCGCGATAATCGCAATCACAACCAGAAGTTCGATCAGCGTGAACGCTTCTTTCCGTCGAATGTTATTTTTCGAGTAAGACCTCATTTTCCGGCTCCTTTTTTCTCTTTTCTGTTCTTCTGTATCGGTTTTCGAAACGACGGATCGCCGTGCTTTCATTTTTCACCAGATGATACGGACAATAGACCAGAGGCGGAGCCTTGGACTCCAAGCCTGACGGATCGAACCATTCGGAAGCGGTCGCCGCGATTTCCACGGAAAGGCGTCCGCATTCCACGTATTCCAGATCGACGGTCGAAAGCGACGGAGTGAAAAACTTGACGTTCATTCCGCCGCAGAATCCCATGACCGCAATGTCCTGCGGAATGCGCAAGTTCATTTTTTTCAAGGTTTCGTAGATTCCCGGAACAAGAAAATCGGACCATGCCAGAACCGCCGTGGGACGGGGTCCCGGACGGTTCAGAAAGTTTTCCAGCTTCAAAAATAATCCATCCGCCCGGTCTATGGGAGCGTCCAGAATCAGCTCTTCGGAATCCTCCAGATTCAGGGAACGAAGCACTGCAAGATACTTTTCCCGGGAATACAGCCGGACCGAAC
>CAYWZD010000712.1:0-2094 GCA_964462755.1 uncultured Victivallales bacterium
CCGTTTTCCCTCCGGGAAGACCTGCGCCTCCTTTTGCGTCATGGGGATAAAAACGGGAAGCGTGCGGGGGGAGCCGTGACCGATCCCCTTGAGATGGAGATCGAAAAATCCAAGCATGTTTTCGAGCATTTCAGGATGATATCCGTGCGGAGTCTGAAACGTTTGATACGACAACTTTTCATCCGCGCCGAATGCCTGAAAAACATGACGCGCATTGCGATACGTCCGGAGCATTTCCTTTACGGTAAACGTGGAATATTCATCCTGAAGCGCACTCAGAATACGGTATGCGCGCGGAGCGATGAGCGCGACCACGGCGGACTCCTCGAAGAGGTGCAGTCCATCGAAAATCGTTTCACAGATACAGTTGGACCCCATGATGTTCGATTCGTAGGTGCCGACGCTGACCGCCGAAACCGCTGCCTTGACCCGTTCGTCCAGCGCGGAAAGATAGAGGGTCTGGTTGCCGCCCCCGGAAGCGCCCGTTGCGCCGATCCGTCCGGCGTCCACAAAGGGGAAGGAACACAGCAAGTCGACGGCACGAATGTTGTCCGCCGCCTGAATGCCGATCAGCGTTTCGCCGATGTTTTCCAGCAGGCCGCCTCGAAGTCCGCCATGCGGTTCGAAACGGCAGTGAACCGTCGAACGTTCCCCGGACCCGAAGGCGTCCACACTGAGACAGACATATCCGTTCAGCGCGAGAATGTGTCCCCGCGACTGCACCCGTTCCGCCAGCCGCCCGTTCTGATGATGTCCATGCAAGTTCAGGATGGCGGGGAAGGGCCCCTTTCCGTCGGGCACATACAGATTGGCGGTCACGAACCGGTGTTCCGCCGCCTGAAAAAAAAGTTTGCGGATGCAATACCCTTCCCGCCGGACCACTCCGGTTTCCCGCATCTTCAGCGGAAGCGAATGATCCATGTTCAGATGAATGGCCTCGCATAATTCGTGCTTCAGTTTCTTGCGCAGTTTTTTCCAGCCGTCCAGATCTTCCGGCAGAACGTTCAGACGGAACGCTTTGGCCGCTTCCAGACGCATGTGGTCAATGAGCCAGTTTTCCATGGGCTCGTTCCAGACATCCGGCAGGTCTGCGGCGTATTTTTTTTCTCTCATTTTGCCTCTTTCACCGCTTTTTCGACCGCTTCCAGATACCCGTATCCGTATCGGTTTTCCGGGATCAGGAACATGCCTTCGCTCCATTCGTTCCATGCATTGAGAATGACTGCTGGAGCCTCTTTTTCGAGCGCAGCCGAAAGCATTTTCCCGAACCGTTCCGGCGTGTTTCCGATACAGATCGGACAATATCCAAGCTTTTTGTAGTCCATGGGAAAGCGGACGCTCCTGCTCCAGCGCGGCGACACATCCAGACCGAGGGTGACACTCGGGAAGTGGGGGAGTCCGCCCTCTTCGATTTTCCCCCAGCAGAACTTCTGTGATTCCATCATCCCGGAATAGTCGAAAACAGGATGTTCGTTGGGGAGTTCGTTGTAGTAAGACGGGGCGACGATGTTGTAGGCGAACACGGAGTCGAATCCGATTTCTTTCAGTCCGGGGACGCGTCCCCATCCGCAGAAATAGGAATTGTCGTTGCAGCAGCCCACATTCGCCAGAAAATGAATTCCGGCCAACCCGTGTCGTTTTGCGACTTCATCCATTGCGCGAAGAGCCTCTGCGACCTTTTCCTCCGAACCGAGCATTTGCCGGAGCTTGTCCGTGGCAAAAAAACTGAATACCGCCTTGCCGTCGATCTTCCAGTAGTTGTCGCGGAGGAAATACTTTTCACAACAGTATTCAGCCACGCGGCGGCAATCCTCCAGCGAATGGACACATTTCAGAAACAGCGTGCTGCTCTGGTTTGCGTTTCCGTTCATTCCGGCATGATGTTCGTCATCCAGCGCGGGCCATCTTCCCCAGTCGTGATTGGCCCACATCAGGGCGAATTTCAGCCGTTTGCTGTTGGGCGCGGAGAGGAAAGCTTCATTGAGCGGTTTTTCGAGGAAGAGTTCGCCGTCGTACCAGTACCAGTCGAAGAGGAATCCGGTGATCCCGTGATCCGCGGCCGTGTCGATCTGTTTTTCCATCCATTCGGGGGCG
>CAYWZD010000713.1:0-2091 GCA_964462755.1 uncultured Victivallales bacterium
ACCTGATCGGGCATCTTCAGTCCAACAAGGCGGCCAAAGCCGTCGAATCCGCAAGTTGGATTCACTCCGTCGATTCCGTTCACCTGGCCTCGAAAATCGGAGCCGCCGCAAAGAATCTCTCCAAAACCGTGAACGTCCTTCTGGAAGTGAACATCTCCGGCGAGGAATCCAAATTCGGCCTCCATTCCTATGACGATGTGAAACAGGTCGCCGAAGCGGTCCTTGCGGAAAGTGCCCTGCGCCTCCGCGGTCTCATGACCATGGCCGAACCGGACGTCGCGGAATCCCGCATCCGCTCGACCTTCGCGGGTCTCCGGACCCTGAAGGAACGTCTGGAAGAGGAACTCCGCGTCCCCCTTCCCGAGTTATCCATGGGAATGAGTTCGGACTTCGAGGCGGCGATTGCCGAAGGCTCCACACTGGTCCGTATCGGAACCGCCATTTTCGGCGGACGTTCCTGAGGAGGATGCGGTTATGACGCCAGACCCCCTGCTCAAGATTTCAGCCCTGACCAAATCCTACTCGGGGGTCGTTGTCCTCAAGAACGTGTCGTTTTCGATTCCGAAGGCGTCCATCGTCGGACTGATCGGCGAAAACGGCGCGGGCAAGTCCACCCTCATCAAATGTGTCAACGGGGTCACACGTCCGGACAGCGGTTCCATTCTTTTCGACGGACGCGAAATCCTTCCGGTCACCATCGCCTCCGCGCTGAAACACGGGATCGTGACCATCCCGCAGGAATTCAACCTTGCCGACCCAATGACAGTCACCGACAATGTTTTTCTCGGACACGAACTCAAAAAACACGGCTTCCTCGACCGCGCCGCCATGCGCAGACGCACTCGCGGACTCCTCGAAAAGCTCCATTGTTCCATCTCTCCCGACGCAGAGGTGTCCACCCTCAGCATCGCCCAGAAGCAGATTGTGGAAATCGCCCGGGCGATCAACCGTGAATGCCGTCTGCTCATCATGGACGAACCATCCACCGTGCTGAATCCACCCGAAGTGGAGAATCTTTTCCGGATCATGCGCGCCATGCGCGAACACGGCATTTCCATTCTCTACGTCTCCCACAAGCTCTCCGAAGTCAGGGAAATCTGCGACCGGGTCGCGGTCCTGCGCGACGGCGAATTCATCTCCGACGATCCGGCTTCCGAACTGACCGTCAAGGAAATGGCGAACCGGATGGTCGGCCGGGAACTGAACCGCATCTTTCCTCCGAAAACAAATACCGAAAAAAGCGGAGTTCCCGCACTCTCACTGGAGAATCTGTCGCACGGCAAACGGGTCCGCGGCGTCTCGCTGGAGCTTCACAAGGGGGAAATTCTCGGACTCGCCGGACTGGGCGGAGCCGGACGCACCGAGCTGGCGGAAACCGTCTACGGCATCCGCGCCCGAACCGGCGGAAGCGTCAAGATCGACGGCGTTGAAAAAGACATCCGTTCCCCGGCGGAGGCGGTCACCGCCGGAATCGCGTATCTGACGGAAGACCGGCAGAAATCGGGGATCATCCAGTCGTTTTCCCTCGCCCGGAACATCTCCCTGATCTCTCTGAAGAAATACTGTTCCGGACCGTTCATCCGCCACAAAAGGGAAGAACGCTCCGCACGTGAATATGTGGAACGGTTCCAGATCAAGGCGCCGTCCGTGACCGCCCCGATCCGGGAGCTCAGCGGCGGGAACCAGCAGAAGGGCGCGATCGCCAAAAGCCTCGACGCCTCCCCCGGAATCTTTCTGTTCGACGAACCGACGCGCGGAATCGACATTCATTCGCGCGGCGAAATATACCATTTCATCCATTCTCTGGCCGAATCCGGAATGGCCTGTCTGGTGATCTCCTCCGACCTGGAGGAAATCATCGGACTCTGCCCGAGGGTCGCGGTCATGCGGGAAGGCGCACTGGCCGGCGTGCTGGAGGGTGAACACATCAACGAAAAAGAGATCATGTATCTTGCCACAGGTGTCCAATGAGCCAAACATGCACGCAAACGAACCGGGAATTCTCCTGGAAAACCGTTCTGAATGAAAACCGTCCTTTCATCGCGCTGGCGCTGCTGCTGGCGGTCTGCATGATTTCCAACGAGAGCTTCC
>CAYWZD010000714.1:0-2090 GCA_964462755.1 uncultured Victivallales bacterium
TTCGGCATGTCCGGATAGAAATAGCTTTTGCGGTCGAACTTGCTTTTCCGCTGAATGTCGCAGGAGCACATCAGTCCGGTGGTCACGATTTTGCGGATGGCCTCCTGGTTCGGGGTCGGAAGGACTCCCGGATATCCCATGCACACCGGGCAGACGAGCGTATTGGGTTCCGCGCCGAAGCGGTTGGGACAGGAACAGAACATTTTGCTGTCGGTGCGCGCCTGGACATGCACCTCCAGTCCGATCACGGCTTCATACGAAGGCATCATACAATTCTCCTTGACTTCAAGCCCATAAGATAGCACGATTCGGCACTTTCTTCAACTTCGCGGGGCTTCATTATTCGAAAAAAATGATTTCTCAATTGCAAATGCTCCAAACGGCAGACAAAACATATTTCTTCCATCAACTGATTATTTGGCTTTTTGTCCCTTGCCGACAGTTGCAATGATATGTTCTTTCAGATACTCAATATACTGGCAGATAGGACACTTGATAAGATCTTGAGTTGTTAAACTTTCCATTAGGTTATCTCCTCAATTAAACGATTTTTTTCAATGAAATATATAGTGTCGTTGAAGAGTTTCAAGTTTTTATAAACGGAAGGCTTATGAACGCGGTTGTCAAAGCGATTTCGAACAGCGTCGAGGGGGAACAGGCCAATGGCATGCATCTTCAGAATCTCGCGAAAGGCGAGGTGAGGAAAGCGGAGAAAAGCACGGTGATTCAGGAGAAGGATTTCTTCCGTCCCGCGGTGGTTCCGGTCGGCACGACCGCGCTGGAATTCTACCTCAACGATCCGAAGGATTACATCGAGGACATCACCGTCTGGTTCATTCCGGAGTGAGGTTCGGACAGGAGGGGGCGCGCCAGAGCAGAACCACCGCGCGCGCCTCAAGTCCTTCCAGACGACCAACGAAGCCCAGGGTTTCGTTGGTTTTTGCTTTGACGGAAATGCGGTCGAGAGGAAGATTCATGGCATTGGCCAGCATCTGCCGCATGGCCGGAATATGGGGCGCGAGCTTCGGCTGCTGTGCGATGATCGTGATGTCCGCATTGGAGACGGTCCAGCCCCGGAAGGCGGGATGCGCCAGCGTTTTCCGGAGAAGAAGGATGCTGTCGGCATCCTTCCATGCGGGATCGGTGTCCGGGAAGAAGTGCCCGATGTCGCCCAGCGCGAGCGCCCCGAGCAGGGCGTCGATCAGCGCATGAACCGCGGCATCGGCGTCGCTGTGTCCGAGCAGTCCCTTTTCGTAAGGGATGTCGACTCCGCACAGAATCAGGCGGCGTCCGGTTTCATAACGGTGCACGTCGCAACCCTGACCGATTCGGATGTCCATGAAAAATCTCCTAAATCGTCGTGTTCATCAGATATTGGAGCAGCAGGAAAGAGAAGAACGTGAGTCCCGCCGCGAGAAGCACTCCCGCCCATGCCCGGAGGATCAACCCGACCAGGACCATGAACGCGCTGTACAGCAGTCCGAAGATCGAGAGGATTAGAGCGCCCGCCATGGAAAGGTGAAGTGCGAAAAAATAGAAGTTCGTCCAGAACATCTGCGGATTTTCGGCCGGGCGGAACCCCTGTCCGTCCAGATAGATGAAAATGCCGCCCAGTCCGGCGAGAAACACACCGAGAACCGCCGGTATCATGAACAGTGAAAACAGAATCTTCACTTTTCCAACTCCCGAAAAATTGAACACGCAAAATTCATATCAGCCGCACCGCACGGTGGAACGGGGCCGCTCCTCCCGCTTTCGGTGCGCCGTCCGCGGAAAAGAACGGCGACCGTCAGTTTTCCGGAGAGTAGTTGGGGGCGTCCTTGAGCATGAGAATGTCATGGGGATGCGCTTCGCGGAGAGCCGAGGAGCTGACCCGGATGACTTTGACGGTGTCACGAAGCGCCTGAAGATTTCTGGCTCCGCAGTAGCCGAGCGAATAGCGGAGGCCGCCCGCGAACTGGTAGATGACTTCCCAGAGCGAGCCGCGGTAGGGAACCATGCCTTCCACACCTTGCGGGACCAGTTTCTTCGCATCGTCCACGTCGGACTGCCCATAGCGTTCGCGGCTGCCCTTGTAACTCTTCATGGCT
>CAYWZD010000715.1:0-2088 GCA_964462755.1 uncultured Victivallales bacterium
CCGAACAGTGCATTATTTCCTACATGGATTTTTACGGCAAATGCCTGAAACGTTCGGAGTGCCGCGCACTTCGCAAACCGTCCGAAACGGAAATGCTGGATATTGCCGGACTCCTTACCGGAATTGCCCGTTCGCACGGCTTACTTCTCAACGCCTGTGCGGAAAAACTGGATATGAGTTCGGTCGGTGTCGGGCGCGCCCATTGTGTGGACGCGGAATTGCTGGAACGCATCACGGGGAGCCCCCTTTCCCTGCCCAAAGACAAAGGACAACGCAAAGAATGCGGATGCGCCATCTCCCGCGACATCGGTTCTTACGGAAATTGTCCGCATGGCTGCGTTTACTGCTACGCGAATTGATCAGTTACATCAAGGCAGAAGAAGCGGGGTATAAGCCCGATCCAACCTTGATTGGATTGCTTACTCCTCCGAGCAGTCATTTTGTTGAATACCACATACCGGTGTCCGTACCCCGCCGATATGTTACATTGAAAATATCTCCAGCGTTCAAAAAGTATTTGTGCGCGCCCAGAGATAAAGAGGAAAAGAATCGGCCGGACTCGGACGCAAAAGTTGTGACGGATGTTAATCTTTTGAAGACAGATGCGATCAAACACCGGATTCTCCGGGAGTTGCCGCCTCCGGGGACAACAAGATTCTGCTGCGGGGACATCATAGACAACGCTGAATTGTTGTACCGTGAAAAAAGCGCCGAAAGTTATTGGTTGTTTCCGGTCGTCGTCATTGGTTACATATGGGATATTCCCTCAACCGCGGTAATGAGCGTATATTTTGACTTCATTCTGCTGCCGAATATTCTTATTTCAAAAGGGGGGCAAAGAATTATTTGGCCGAATGATTGATTCCGGCAGTGTCCGGGATTCTTCGCGCATTTGTTATCACCCGGCTGATTTGGCGTTGCCGGATGGCATCAAGAGGCAATATCAGGTCCTTTCTGATTCCTGCTTTCGGGCGACCTGACGCAATCAAGAGAAACGTCAATGAATTGAATTGCCGATTTGCTTCAGGTGGGTTTCCAGATTCTCCAGAGAACAATTTGAAACCCGCATCGGAAATCTCAAACGTCTATTATTACGGATATACGCATCCATACGGTCGTTCAACAATCCGCGCGCGTTGAAAAGCTGTCCCCAGTAACCGAAATGCCAAACGGGGATCGGATCGCAATCAGTCAGGTTCCGCTGCCACTCCTCCGGGAAAAGAGACAGAAAACGCGGTTCGGAATTCAGCCAGGAACCAATCCGCACTCGGCAGGAACCATGATGACGCTTCATATCAGCCAGCATCCGGAGAAAGCAATCGGGCATATAGGCCGGATCATCGAAAATCGAACGCGGAGAAAGAGCGTTGGTAATGTGGACAGAACAGGTGTCCGGAAACTTTTCGGAGGGAGGATCGTAACGCAGACTTCCAAAATTCCACTTCGGATCGACGTAAACCCCGAGGGAAACCGGGTAAGCTCTTGCAGCGGCCTCGAGAGCGGGACCTTCGATCTGTTTCCAAGCCTTTTCTTCGAACTCCGCGGAAGAATCCGTTTCAGGAAGGGAAGACAGGCAGTCCGGAACCGTATCGACGCCCTGTCCGAACACACATGCAAGAATGGGCGTTCTGTTCCGGACCACCGATTCCACGGATTCCGCCGGAAGATTTTCATGAAGTTCAAAACCGAACCAGAAGGAAAGACGTGCTATTTTCTCCACCGAAGCCAGATGTTCGGACAGCGTTTTCACAGCAGGGACAGATTCCATTGTCAAATCCTTAAAATAGTTGAACAGACAGAGGACAGAGATATTATTATATCTGGGCAAATAAAAAAATCAATGAGGGGAACCGTGAAATCGCGTTTTTCATATAATTTTTTTTTCATGCTTGCCCCTTGCAGGAAACTGATCCGGGAAGTATAATAATGCCCATTGTCCCCGCCACGGCAACGGAGTCGAATGGCGGACATTGCAGAAAAAAACGCCCATGAATCCACATCGAACGCATGGCGCACATCTGAAAGGATAAACTCATGCCGGGCAGCCAAACGCACCAGTATCTGACAAAAACAGCGCTCTCGCTCGCT
>CAYWZD010000716.1:0-2087 GCA_964462755.1 uncultured Victivallales bacterium
AGAAACTGCGCGTTCTTAAAGAACCCGGATGTTATGACCAGCCGCCGTTGATGAACATTAATATTGACGGGATTCTCAATCAGAAATGCAAGGCACGGGAAAGCATTGTACAGGATATGGAACGAACGGAAATTGCGGTTTCAGACAGCATCCCGTTTCCGCCGGATCTGTTTAATGTGCCGGGATTCATCGGAGATGTCATGACGTTCTCCATGGATTATGCGCCATTTCCCAACAAGCCGCTCGCTTTCGCCGGAGCTGTTGCCTTGCAGGCGCATCTCGCCGCCCGGAAGGTTCAGACCCCGACCGGATTGCGGACCAATCCATATATCATCGCGCTGGCTAAATCCGGCGTGGGTAAGGATTTTCCGCGCTCCGTCAATCAGCGTATTTTGGAATCCGTTCATAAGGAGGACGAAATCATCGAAAACGTGGCAAGCGGTCAGGGGCTTGAAGACGAGTTGCTCATTCATCCGGCGGCACTTTGGCAGTCGGACGAATTCTATTCCGTATTACAGGAGGTTGTTATGGATACCACAGGACAGAAGCAGACGCTTATGAAATATCTGTTGACACTGTTCACCAGCGCAAACAAAAACGTTATGACCCGCGTGAAATCAGGGCGTGTAAAAGCAAAAATTGCTTGTCCGAACCTGACACTGTATGCAACCACCACTCCGGCGGGATTCTTTGATTCCCTGTCGCCGCGTTTGCTGAATGACGGCATGTATGCCCGGTTGGATGTTATCATCGGCGAATCGCGCGGCGATGGTCAGACCAAAGACCAGCCGGATATTCCCGCCGGAATCATCGGACGGGCAAAGGCCTGGGCTGATTTTCAACCGGCGGGAAGCGGAAATATGGATATTCTGGCTATGACCGTCCCATATGCGCCGGATGCCGTCAAGCTTGTCGAGCAACTTCGGAAGCGTGAAACGGAAATGTACCGAAAATCGGAACAGGACGAGGATATCGACTGGAAACTGTCGGTGTGGAGCCGCGCATGCGAAAATACTTTGCGGTATGCGCTCGTTTATTCCTGTTCCATTTCGGAAAAGCCGGAAGACACCGTTATCACCGCCGAGGCGATTCGCTGGGCTCAGAAGTTTATATGGTGGGAGATTGAAAATAAAATCCATATGACCGACCGGCACTATTACAAGACGGAATTTGAGCGTTGCTCCGAATCTGTATTGGAAATCATGGCGAAATGGCATCGAAGCAAGGGAATCAATACGCCCATGCCGGGATGGATGTTCAACCGGAAGACCAAGCATCTGTCGCCGAAGATACTCTCCGCCGTTCAGCAGAGCCTTATTTTGCAGGAGCGGATGTCCGTTGAGGGCAAGGCAAACGGGACTGTCTATGCGCTTCTCCCGGAAAAGTCAAAATGAGTCAAAATTAAAAATGGATGCCGACTGAAAAAGTCAAATTGACGCCATTTTGACGCAGGGAAAATCAAAGTAAACGGGCAGAAAAAAAAGAAACTTGAGGGTAAATATATATAAAAAACTCTCTCTCTTCTTATTTTGACTATTTTGACTACCCCCCCTCGCATTTATTTTTTTCTCTTTTCCGGCCTGACCTCAAAACGTCTTTTTTTCTCCCTCCCTTGCGAGGCCACCCGTCAAAATAGTCAAAGTGAGCAATTTACCTCAAAACAACCCAATGAAAGGATTTGTTTATGAACGACCAAAATACCCGGCCGACCTGTATCCGATGCAGGTTTTGCGCCAGCTACAAGCCTTTATGCGGTGAGGACAGATCAGTCCTCCGTTGCGTTCGATACGCTCCACATCCTAAACTCAGCAATATAAATGATTGGGACGCATACGAAAAATATTTTCCGAACTACCCGGTCGTCGCCGATCAGATGTTCTGCGGAGAGTTCGAGGCATAATGAGCTGGCGCACCATTCCCGGTCTGCCGATGTATGAAGCCTCCGACAGCGGCCTCATCCGATCCAAGGCACGGACGGTTACGGCCATCGTGAATGGGCGGCGTGTCCGCAAAGTATTGTCGTCTAAGCTCCTGGCGCAATCGCTTATGACTTTGAACGGCAAGCCGCATTATGCCACCGCAAAGGT
>CAYWZD010000717.1:0-2079 GCA_964462755.1 uncultured Victivallales bacterium
CCATTTCGACAAAACCGGTCGGAGTCAGAACTTTTGCGTCAAGCGGCTGGGCTTTCCCCACGCCTTCGCTGCCGTAAATCATGATCCGGGGCGGTTTGTTTTCCTTGCCTGTCTGAATGTTTTCAAGCATTCCCATTCTCTTTTTTTCTCCTTGAAAGTTAGTTTTGTCAGGCCTCATTTACGGGAAGATTTCGCATGGCGTTGCCGACCCTGACCAGTGTGCGCTTGATCAGTTCTTCCCGTTCTTCCGGCGAATACCCGACTTCCGGATATTCCTGAACTTCGCGTTCGATCCGCATGGAAACAATCCGTTCAATGCTGGTTTCAAGGTTTTCAAGGCGAACGCGCTTCACCTCTTCCGGTTTGAATTCCGGCAGATGCTTTTCTTCCGCCCGTCGCTGCTTCATCGTTTCGTTGTAGGCCTTGTTGACGGAAATGCTGCCCATTGCCAGGGATTCTTTGATCGGATGAGCCGCGTGGGCATTGATTGTGCGCAGTTTTTCCACCTTTGTTGGAGAAGTTCCGAGAAGATCGGCGGTCTTCCGCGAGGAACGTCCGGAAATTACTTCATTTGAAGTAGTTTTCGGCGGTCTTCCGACAGCCATGCGCTTGTCCAATGCATCAAGGCAGACCATCATTTCTTCATCGGTGAGATTTCTGCGGTTCCGCTGGGCGGAGATGGCATACTCCAAGGCTTCCAACTCAGACTCAAAATCCCTCGCGATGACAGCGACATCCAGAACTCCGGCATCCTTTGCGGCTTGAAGCCGCGTGTGTCCGTCAACAACAATTCCATTGTGACCGCCCCAAAGAACGAGGGGATGCGCCTTGTCGAAACCATTTTTTTTCATATCCTCGGTTATCGCGGCAAGAACAGTCGGTGTGATTTTGAACAGATCGCAAAACGGGGCTTCCGTATGCACATCGAGTATGTGCATCATGAGATACTTGTTTTCCATCACATCACCGTCGGGAACGCTTCGGTTCTGGCATTCCAGGAAAGTTCAGGGAGCGTCTCTTCCGCGACATAGGCGTTCCACGCCTTGATATAAAGCGCGATCTGCTCCCGGACGCTCAAATTCCCGCGAGTATAGGAGAGTATGAGTTTATTGAACAGCGTCAACACAGGATGCGCCTCCGTGAGATTCTCACCGGTCTTGAGCTGATGCATGAATTCGTCGGCGAGCGCTTTATTCTTCCGGGCGAAGAGCAGATGGCAGAATCCGATGACGGAAGGCTTCAGGTGATGGCGTCCTCCCGCCGCGATCGTCGTGGAATCGACAACATCCGGGGTCAGATAACCGGCATGCCGAACGATGATGTCGGTATTAACCGTGCGGGCCTTCCCGTTCAGATTCATTGTCCGGTCGAGAATGTCGTAAACGTAGGCGAGGCGGACAATCGGAGCCATGACTTGGGCGTTTTTATACCCCATGAAATACAGGACATGGGCGGCCGTACGTTTTTTTCCGCTGTCCATCGTCGGTCTGGTGTCTTCCGGAATGTTGTACGTAACATAAGTCGATACGGCGGTTTTCGCTTCAACGATGGCCGCCAGACGATTCTGCCCGTCAAGCAGGGTCCCGTCCGGGGCAAAGATGATGCCTTGTCCATTGACACGCCATTCTCCGGCCTTGATCGATGCGGCATAACGGGATATCTGCCATTTGTCCAGCGGGCGGTTGACTTTGTTTTTCGTGCGAAGGATTTCCTGCGCTTCTTCCGGGGAGATGACGACGATTTCGCTGTGAATCTTGTTCATGATGATTTTCCTTTGCGTTTGAATTCAGTTGTTTTTTATATGTCAGAGAGAGTCGATGATACGGATGTCTTCGTAGCCGGTGGGCCATACGCCGGCGGCGCAGCAGGCTCGGAAACGTTCGAGCGCGGCCTTGTTGGAGAGTTCCGCCAAGTCCAGCACCTCGCCGGTGAGCTTCCACACGCCCGCCGAAAACGGATCATGCTTTTCAATGGCAATGATATGGACGGGAACATCCATTCCGGTCGCCTTGCGAATGACGGCGCGGTAGAACGCCAGCTGAAAGATGTATCCGTAGCGGCGGCAGTCGGACTCGAACC
>CAYWZD010000718.1:0-2075 GCA_964462755.1 uncultured Victivallales bacterium
CAGCGGATCAGCAGTTCAGGCGCAATCAGCGAATACTCCAGTGTAAAAAAGGAATTCCCCTGCCGTTGGGTCCAGCGAACGCCGCTCCAGTCCGCGCTTATCTCCTCTCCTGGACCCGGCTGATAATTTTCCACCAGCGAGCCGCGCGCCTCGAATCCTTCCGGGAGGACGGAAAATCCCCAGATGAGATTCTTGTCATAGCGTGGATGACCGCAGACATGCGGTTTGGAAATCCGTCCGAACTCCGCCACCGTGTAGTCCAGCAGACCGTCGCCCTTGGTGTAGCCGAAACGTCCGACCGAACGGAATCCCTTCCCCGCGCCGGGCCGGAATCCCTCCAGCGAAGGCGCCGCCCGCAATTTTCCGGGAACCGGAAGCGGTTGTCCATACGGAATTACGGCGTTCTGGCGGACAATGTTCCCTTCCCTGTCCACCACCCGGAGACGGAAATGCGGCAGCGGCTTTTTCTCTTTTTCCGTGTTGCTTATATTAAGGTCAAGAACATTTTTTCCTTTTTTCATGAGAAAGCGGATTTCCGGCAGAATTCCGTTCCGGGTAACCCCTTTCCACACTCCGAGCGGAATTCCGTTCAGAATTGTTTTCGCGCCATCGGAAAGAAAATCGAACTGAAACACATATTCGCCGTCATAAGGGAGAACACATTCCGGATGGAAGGAAATCTCTTCTCCGGGTGATAAAATCCGGTCCGATTGAAAATCCAGAAAAAAACCGCTGTCCGTGTCGCAGTGATAATGAATATCCGCCCCGCCCGTGTATTTCTTCCAGTTAAACATGACAGAATGCCTCCTTTTTTGGATGATGCTTCATTATACCGGAAAAATCAGCGGTCCGCAAGAAATCACCGTGCCAAAAAATAGAATGATCGTGCCAACGCAAGTTGATTTCATGACAAAAGGCGATATATTGCTTTTACCGGACCAAAGGACAGGCGGTGGAAAATGCAATACATTCAGATGGGAGACCAGCCACGGCTTCTGCCGACTCCCCTGCCGGTGGGTTCGATTGCCTATCTTCAGGACAATTTTCACAATCACAGGACTACCCATACCGGAATCGACTTCGGCATCGAACTGGCTTCCGAGGCGGAATTCGCGGAATACACGATCGACGGACAGACGTTCCGGAAACGTTTTCCATGGTGCAGCACACGGATGCCGGGACACGTCTATCAGATGTCCACGAAAAAGCCGTGGGACGTGCTTGCCTTCACCTTCGACGCCTCCCGGCTGGAAACGCTCCGCAAATTCGGGCTCGATCCCGCCCTCCCCGGATGGGAATTCCGGATGACTTCGGAAATAGCCGACCGCATTTCCCGTCTTTTTCTTCTGATGGATTCCTCTCGAGTTCCCGGAAACGCGGACCAGATCGACTTCATATCGCTGGAAATCCTGCGTCTGACGCTGCTCTGCCGGCAGGATGAGACGACCTCGCCGGAAGAAATTCTGATCCACCGGATCGCCTCGGCCCTCGCCGTCCGCATTCTGGAAAAGCCGGATCTGGATTCCCTGATCCGGAAACACAACCTTTCCCGGCGCACGTTCTTCCGGCATTGGAAAAGATATTATGACGTCTCCCCCTGGGATTTCGTCATGAAAAAGCGGATCGAAACGGCCACGCGTCTCCTTCAGGAAACGGAAATGCGGATCTGTGAAATTGCGGACACCCTTCACTTCGTGGACAGCAGTTATTTCTGCCGTCAGTTCAAACGCATGACCGGTCAGTCCCCGAATGAATTCCGTCACTCCCTCCGTCCGGGTCCGGAGATGTCTTTCTTTCAAAAAAAATGATTTTTTCTTCCTTTTCCCCCTTGACAAATCATAATACCTGATGATACTTGTAAGAAGAACAAAAAGGGAATCAGGCAGAAAAATCATGATTCAGCTGACAAAACAGGAACAGGTCTACCGGGCATTGAAAGAACGGATCGAAAAACAGATCTACGCACCGGGAAGTTGTCTGCCGAAAGAGGTCGAACTGGCGGTGGAACTTGGAATATCGCGCCAGACGCTCCGGCCCGCGCTGGAACAGCTCGCCATGGAAAACCGGATCGAACG
>CAYWZD010000719.1:0-2072 GCA_964462755.1 uncultured Victivallales bacterium
ACGCCAACACCAACGCGGGCGGAATGCGCGCGGTGAAGTACGGCGTCACGCGCGATTACATCCGCGGGATGGAAGTCGTCCTGCCCTCCGGAAAAATCATTGAACTGGGCGGAAAAATCGTCAAAAACAGCTCCGGCTACAACATCAAGGACCTGTTCGTCGGGTCCGAGGGGACGCTCGGGATCATCACGAAACTGACGCTTCGGCTGCTTCCCCTGCCCCAGTACAAAATCAGTCTTCTGGTGCCCTTCCCGGATCTCGATTCCGCGATCTCGGCGGTGCCGCATGTCATCAAGACCAGCTCCGTGCCGACCGCGGTCGAGTTCATGGAACGGGAGGTCATTCTGGCCGCGGAAGAATTCCTGAACCGCAAGTTCCCGGACAACAGCGCCGACGCCTATCTTCTGCTGACCTTCGACGGCATGAGCGAAACGGAAATCGACCTGGCCTATCAGGCCGTGGCGAACCGCTGTCTTGAACTCGGAGCCAAGGATGTGTTCATCTCCAATACGGACGAACGCAACGAATCCATCTGGTCCGCGCGCGGCGCGTTCCTCGAAGCCATCAAGGCCTCCACCACGGAAATGGACGAGTGCGACGTGGTCGTTCCCCGGAGTCATGTGGCGGAATTCATCCGCTTCGCCTCCTCCCTCCAGAAAAAGCACGGGGTGCGCATCCGTTCCTTCGGACACGCCGGGGACGGCAACCTCCATATCTACGCCCTCCGCGACGCCCTTTCCGAAGAGGAGTGGAAGAAAACCCTTGCGGCGGTCTTCGAGGACCTGTACAGCATGGCGAAAACCTTCGGCGGACAGGTCTCCGGCGAACACGGCATCGGATTTGCGAAGAAGCCGTATCTGGCCGAGTCTCTCTCACCGGAAGTGCTGGTCCTGATGCAGGGAATCAAACGGGTGTTCGATCCGAAAGGAATCCTGAATCCGGGAAAAATCGTCATCTGACCATTTCTTTCCGTCACGGCTCCTCCGGGAAAGGAGGAGCCGTAAACCAGTCCAATGAACGCTCTTCCGTCGTTTTCCACGGATTGATTCCTTCTGGTTAAAAATTCCAGCAACTCATTCAAAACAAGACTCTTACAAAACAGTTAAGCTCACATCCTCCATCCGCACAAGAAGTTAATTCATCACAATATCCTACAGATCAGCCACATGCGATCCGGAAGAGAAGTGTACTTCCATCCCCCTGCGGAAAACGGGTAACAAATATTCCATTCCCCATATTGAAATAATCGGCGGGAATGCTATTTTAAATGTCTTTATCAGCGGGAATGCAGACTTCCCGTCCGAAATCATCGCATTGTGTAATTTCCGACTTGTTCCCCAGAGAGAACCCGGCGGAATTTCAGTTTGTGCCAGAAACTTTTTTGAGACCGGGAGGTGTTGAGCGTATCGATGGAGCATCCGGTGGACTTGTTGTGTGTAGATATTAAAACGTACTGATAAAAGAAAAGAAGGCAAACATGTATCTGCATTGGATTGACTGGACTATTATCGGATTACTGATCGGATCGCTCATCCTCCTGACACTATATGTCCGGCGCAGTATTCGGAGCGTGGCGGACTTTCTGGCGGCCAACCGCATGGGAGGCCGCTATCTTCTTGCCGTGGCAGGCGGATTCGGGGGAGCCATTTCCATCATCGCAACATGGGAAATGGTCTATAGAGCCGGTCTGCCGACCCAGTGGTGGGGCCTGATGTCCATCCCGGTGGGACTTTTCATTTCACTGACGGGATTCGTGGTTTACCGGTTCCGCCAGACGCGAGCCCTGACGCTTGCCCAGTTTTTCGAAATCCGCTACAGCCGCAAGTTTCGTCTGTATGCCGGAACCCTCTGCTGGCTTTCAGGAATTCTCAACTACGGAATATTCCCGGCGGTGACAGCCCGTTTCATCATCTATTTCTTCGGGTTGCCGCTGTCCGTCAGAATCCTCGGACATTCGGTTCCCATGCTGGCGGTCGTCATGTTCTCCTATCTTTCCATCGCGCTGTTCATCGCCTGCGTCGGCGGACAGGTCAGCATCATGATCACGGACTTCATCCAGGGAATCCTGACGA
>CAYWZD010000720.1:0-2070 GCA_964462755.1 uncultured Victivallales bacterium
CGGGGGTATGGTCGATGAGCTTGAATTCGCTGTCGCCCACATCGTTGTCGATGGTTTTTGGAACGCCGATTCCGACCAGGTCCAGACCGCGCTGACGGGCCAGCGCCGCCACCTTGTTGGCGGTGTCCATGGAGTCGTTGCCGCCGTTGTAGAGGAAGTAGCCGATGTTATGGGCCTTGAGGACTTCCACAACCCGGTCGAAATCTTCCAGCTGTTTGCTTTTGATCTTGTAGCGGCAGGTGCCGATGGCACCGGCCGCGGGGGTGTTGCGGAGCAGGGCGATCTCTTCCTCGGTCTGGGCGGAGAGGTCGAGAAGCTCTTCCTTGAGGACGCCTTCGATGCCGTGGTAGCCGGCATAGATTGAGCCGATCTTGTCCGGGAACGCGCGGGCGGCTTCGACCACGCCGCGGAGCGAGCTGTTGATCACCGGCGAAGGGCCGCCCGATTGTGCGATCAGAAGATTTTTCTTTGCCATGATTTCTTACTCCATGAATGCTTTTTTGAGAGCCCACAATCCCAGCGCGGGATTGCTGATGAAAAAGATTTCTTCCCCGTTGACCGTGTTGAAACCGTCTTTGAGGGAATCGGTTTTGTATCTGGCCTGAACTTCGGCAAGGTTTCCGTATTGGAATCCGACGGAGCGGATTTCCGCCTCGGAAACGAGCGGACCGGGACAGTAGGTGATGGAGAAGCGGCCTTCGCTGGAACCGTGGATCAGGTGGGCGGCCGCGCCCAGATTGTTGCGGAGCTCCTGATTTTCGGCCACCGATTTGAGGGTCGCGGGCGTGCCCTTGTATCCGTATTTGCGGATCAGACGGTCGATCTCCTTGTCCTCGCCGAACTCCTTGAGTCCGGGCGCGAGGATGATGAGTTCGCCTTTGTCGGCGATCGCCATGCGGGTGCGGTAGACGGATTTATTGCCCAGCCAGGTGCTCTTGAATTCCTCGGGATCGAGGTAGACGATCACCTTTTTCAGCGGCTTGTCGAGCATGACCAGATTGGTTTCCACGCTCAATGCGGCGGCCTTCTGAAAGACCTCCACGCTGTTGCCGGAGAAGAAGCCGCGCATGGCCATTTTTCCGGTGGTTTCATCCTTGGCCATGACGGTCAGCATGTGCACGATCGGACGGTCGGCGAGGAAGGTGTCCGCGCCGTAGTTGAACAGACGCCGGACGGGCGAGTCGGCGCGTCCCATGATGCGTTCCATGTTGGAGACCGCGCCGAGGAAGTGCGACTTGTTGATGATGTCCGAACCGCCCACGCCGACCATCAGGTTCTTCGTGTAGTTGGCCATGCCGACCACTTCGTGCGGGACCACCTGTCCGATGGAGATAATGAGGTCGTACGGCTCGAAGAGAATCCGGTTGACCTCGATCGCCACCTCGTAGTCCACTTTTCCGCCGGAGAGTCCGCGGATGAAGTCGGAAGACGCGACGCCGAGACGGACCACGTCATTCCGCCAGTCGTGAACCTTGAAACGGTCCTTCGGGATATTCTTGCCGAACATGAGTTCGAGTTCGGCAACTCCCATCGGGCTATGCGTTCCGAGCGCGGGCATGATATCGATCTGACAGGACTTGGAGAACTCCTCGTAGATGATCTCCGTGATGCGCCCGGCCCGCGAGTTCAGCCGCGTATGGTCGGGCGGCAGCAGCAGAAGCCGCTTGAGCTTTTTTCCGGTCTTCGCGATGGTCGAAAGGACCAGCTCGCGGAGTTGTTCATCGGAAATGGAGGTCGAGGCCGACCCTTTTTCCACAAAGACACTCATTTTTCACGCCTTTTTCTGCCACGGGGGAGTGGACGGCAATGCCTTGTCGAACTCCTCCAGAAGGCTTTTCTGGTATTCGCCCGCAAACGTTCCGGCAAAGAAACGGTCCAGACCTTCCTGTCCGAGGCGGGCCCAGGATTCTTCTTCGCGTCCGGGGATGATCGGGAAGAAGAGCACGCCGTTGGACTGCGCGGCCTTCTGGTCTCCGGGAGCGTCCCCGAGCATCAGGATTTTTTCCGGGGCATACTTGCCGCCGGCGGCGTATTTGAGATGTTCGGCCTTGGTGCCGCATTCCTGTCCGG
>CAYWZD010000721.1:0-2066 GCA_964462755.1 uncultured Victivallales bacterium
AGAACAGCAACATCATCGGCGTGAAGGAAGCCAGCGGCTCGGTGGAGCGGGTTTCTGAAATTTCCGATCTTTGCGACATCACGGTCATGTGCGGAGACGACAGCCTGACGGTTCCGATGATGGTTCTCGGTGCGAAGGGCGTGATCAGCGTGGCCTCCAATTTCATGCCGGCGCAGCTCAAGAAGATGGTGGACGCCTGCCAGTCGGGAGACTTCGCCGCCGCCAGAGCGATGCACCGCCGCTATTTCCGGCTCTTCAAGGATCTGTTCATCGAATCGAACCCGATCCCGGTGAAGGCAGCCATGGCGATGATGGGCCTGATCGAAGAAGAATACCGTCTGCCCCTGTGCGGAATCTCGGCTTCGAACCGCGCCGTTCTTGCCGCCACGCTTTCCAGGGCGCTGGATATTAAGCTGAAGTAAAAAGGATACCGATTCAAAATGTCGAAAACAATTGTGTTTCAGGGGGACTCCATCACGGACGCCGGCCGGAACTATGATTTGACCCTGCCTCCGAACGAGGGCCTCGGAAGCGGATATCCTTTCCTTCTGGCCGCCCATCTTCTCTGTGCAAAACCCGCGGAGGACTGGAAGATTTTCAACCGGGGCATCAGCGGTCACCGTGTGGTGGACCTTTACGCCCGCTGGAAACGGGACATGCTGAATCTCAAGCCGGATATTCTCAGCATCCTGATCGGCGTCAATGACACCTGGCATGAATATCCAGGCGGAAACGGCGTGGAAGTTCCCCGCTACGCCCAGTTCTACCGTATGCTTCTGGAGTGGACGAAGGAGTCCCTGCCGGAAACGAAAATCATTCTGCTGGAACCGTTTGTCCTGCCGTTCGGAGCGGTCCAGCCCAACTGGATTCCCGAAATGGATGAGCGGCGCGCCGTCGTAAAGGAACTCTCCAAAGAGTTCAAAACGATTTTCGTTCCTCTCCAGACGATACTGAACGACGCTCTCAAACAGGCGCCGCAGGAACACTGGCTGCGGGACGGAGTGCATCCCAGCACTGCCGGGCACATGCTGATCGCCAACGCCTGGCTGGACGCCGCCCGCTCGATTCTTTGAGGAATCGACGATTGCCGGGGAGAAGAAAAACCTTTTTGAAAAAAGCTTTTTTCTTCCCCCCCGAACCCTCCATCTTTTTTCAAAAACTTCTAAGTTATCATTGTTCGCATCGCGATCAATGATGATTTAAAAAACTTTGAAAAGGATTGATGTGCGGTGAAAGGGAAAGCCTTTCTTGAAAGGGTTTCCCTTCACTGCGTTCCGGACTTTTGAGATCAGCTTTTATGCCTGTCCGGGGAAACGGGCGCGGAGACATTCCGCGTTGCCGTGGAAGAATTTCTCCTGTTCCTCCGGCAGCCCCCAGCGGTAATAGAGCCCGCCGATGAACTCGAAGTAGGATTCCCAGAACTTCGCGAGGCGTAAGGCCCGTGCGTTGGAAACTGCATTGCCGTAGAATTCATCGGTGGCGAAGTGGAGTTTCTCGTTGAAAAACCGCTCGGTGCCGTCATGCGCGCGGCGGTCGAGAATTTCATTCAGTCGCGGAACCGAACGCAGATATCCGCTGATGTCCCCGCTGATATTCTTATAATAATAAAGATTGTGCTCCATCTCCTCCAGATACGGATAGCCTTGATGTCCCGAGAGAATCATAAGGTCAGGGAACGCCTCGGCGACTCCCGCGAGGTGGATCGGACGCATGTTTTCCGGGCCGAACGAGTGGGTGACTTTGCCGTCGTAAGGGGTTCCCTGCGCGATGAGCCCGGTGTGGAACAGGATCGGCATCCCGAGCTCCTGCGCTTTTGCATAGATCGGGAAATAATCTTCATGGCTGTAGGGCTGAAGCTGTTTGTAGGGCTTCAGCCCGCAGAACCCCATCTCCCGGAGACGGGAAACATCGTCGGGAACGGCATGGTCCAGATCGATGTAGCCGAAAGCGAGAAAGAAGCCGGGATAGTGCCGGACCGTCTCAAGGAGTTCCTCCCGTTCCGCGAACCGGATGTTTCCGAGGCTTCCGACGCCGGAGAGGTCCATCAGCCATATCTGTTCGAAAAC
>CAYWZD010000722.1:0-2064 GCA_964462755.1 uncultured Victivallales bacterium
AAACCTCATTTCAAGCGGAATTCCGAACGGGCCAATTTCAGCGATCTCTTCTATTCCAAGGGACTTTTCGCCGCCGCAAGCTGCGAGAAGAATTCTTCTCTGGAAGCCGAGGCGGAGCGGATGTTCCGTTTCGTGGCGGAGGACATTGCCAAAGAACAGTTCCATACGGACCAGCATGGCTTCGACCCGAAAAATCCGGTCGAATTCGTGCCGGGCAAGCTGTCGCAGGGGCCGCGCATGATCGCTCTTTCGGGGTTGGCTCTCTTTGCGGAGGAACACCCGGAACAGCCGTTCTGGCTGGACCGCGCCGAAGAGTTCATCGACTTCATTCTGACGCATCATGTGAATCTTGGGCAGTATGGAAATCTCCGGAAATTCGACTTCGTGGAAGCGGTGGATTCCAGTCATCGACCGTGGGGGGAAAGGGATGGCTCGATTCTCTGCGATCCGGGCCACTCGCTGGAGTTCATCGGTCTGGCCGGAAAATGCCTGCTCCAAATGCGGGACCCGGTCCGGTTCAAAAATATTTCCGCACGCTGTGGAGCGTTGCTGCCGGATCTGTTCTGTCATCTCTTCGAACTCGGATTTCAGCCGGGGCCGGGCGGGATCGTCAAAAGTTACGATCTGGTCCGCCGGAAGAATGTGAATTCCGACATGCCGTGGTGGAATCTGCCGGAAACGGTCCGTGCCGGAGCCCAGCTCTGTATCCTGTATCCGCACTCCTCCGAACGGCTGATTCCCCTGATTGCAACGGCGCTTGAGACGTTCCTTTCGCATTATCTTCAGAAAAACGGTTTTGCGTGTCAGACGCGCGACGCCTCCGGACGGATCGCGGACGTGATTCCCGCCGTGCCGGACGCCGATCCCGGATACCATACCAATCTGTCCCTGATCGATTTTCTTCGCATCCATCCTCATATTTTCGGGAGAACATACAAATGATTCTGCGGTGTAAAGCGTTTCCGCGGGCGGCTCTGGTGGGAAATCCGTCCGACGGTTACTTCGGGAAGACGATCGCCTTTGTGTTCGGAAACTACGAAGCGGAAGCCGAACTGTATGAAAGTCCGGAGCTTGACCTTCTCCCGTCTCTGCGCGACCACAACACGTTCGGAAGCATGGAAGAGCTTCATCAGGACATCGCCCTCTACGGCTATTACGGCGGCATCCGTCTCCTGAAGGCGACCATCAAGAAATTCTATGAATTCGTGGTGGAAAACGACCTTTCGATCGAGAACAAGAATTTCACGATGCGTTACCGCAGCAGCATTCCGAACCGTCTGGGACTGGCCGGCTCCTCGGCGATCATCACCGCGGCGATGCGGGCGCTCTGCCTTTTCTACGACGTCAAAATCAGGCCCGACCATTTCGCCAATCTGGTGCTTGCGGTGGAGAAGGAGGAACTCGGCATTCCCGCCGGACTTCAGGACCGCGTGGCGCAATCCTACAATTATCCGGTCTACATGGATTTCAACCGCGCGCACATGGAGAAATACAGGGTCGGAAAATACACCCCGATCGAGATTCCGGACGACCTCAATATTTTCATTGCATACCGCACCGATCTCGCGGAAGGTTCCGAAGTCCTTCACAGCCGTCTGCGGCAGGATTTTGAGGAAGGGAAGCAGTCGGTGATCGACGCCATGCTGGAGTGGGCCTCCCTGACCGATCTTGTCAGAGACGCCCTCGAAAAACGCGAATATTCGAAGATTCCGACTTTCCTGAACCGGAATTTCGACCTGCGCTGCGAGGTTTGCGCCGATGCGATCAGCCGGAAGAACCGCCATATGGTCGAGCTTGCACGCAAAACGGGCGCTTCCGCAAAGTTCACGGGGTCCGGCGGCGCGATCATCGGAACATATGAGGACGAGAAGATGTTCGGCAGTCTGGTCCGGGCTCTCCGCGAATTCCAGATCGATGTGATCAAACCGGTTATCGTCAAAAATCAGAAGGACGCCTGGAAATGAAAGCAGTCATTCCCGCAGCCGGATTCGGCACACGTTTTCTGCCGTTCACGAAGTCCGTTCCCAAGGAACTGATCCCGATTGTGGACAAGCCGGTGATTCA
>CAYWZD010000723.1:0-2063 GCA_964462755.1 uncultured Victivallales bacterium
TCCGCTCCGGGACCGTCGAACGCGATCCAGCGGTATTTCCATCCGTTTGAGCGGCTCCGGAGCCGGTGCGGCTGCATCGGCAGTCGGTAGACCACGTCCTCCGCACGGAACAGGCATCTTTCCCCGTTCACCTCAATTTCCCCTTCGCCGGAGACTCCCCAGAATATCTGTACGAAATTCTTGACTCCCGGCGGCACATCCTCGACATCGTTGTCTTTCCGGCGGACATAGCCCGAGGAGCGCGGAAATATCGGCAGGCCCACGCTCGGAAAAGAATTCAGTTCCGGCCGATAGACGCAATAAGGTGTTTCCGTTTCCTGAAGCGTGTGCATTTTGACAAAAATCCAGTATTCTGTTCAAAAATCCAATTTACAAATACAATTATTTGATATATACTATATATCATGCTCAACAAAAATGCAATCCGGAGATGAAGTCAGCCATGAAAAAAATCGTTCTGATCGGCGCTGGAGGCGTCATTTTCACGCAAAGCGTTATCCGGGACCTGCTTCTGGACGAAACGACCCGGAACTGCCGGTATTCCCTGATGGACATCGATGCGGTGCGGCTGGATCGTTCCTGCCGCGTGATGAAAAGTCTCGCGGCAAAGATCGGCGCTCCGTTCGAACCCGAGGTTACCACCGATCTCCGGACCGCTTTGATGGGGGCGGACTACGTGATTACGGTGTTCCGCTGCGGCACTCTCGAACATCAGCGGCTGGAATATGAAATTCCGGCAAAATACGGAGTGAAGCAGGTGGTGGGCGACACCCTCAATCCGGGCGGCGTCTTCCGGGGATTGCGCACCTTGAAGGCTCTGCTGGAAGTTCTCGACACGATGGAGGCAGTCTGCCCCGGAGCCATGCTGTTGAATTACGTCAACCCGATGTCGATGAATACGATCGCATTGTCCAATCGTGCAAAAACCGTACAGGTGTACGGCCTCTGCCATAGCGTTCAGGGGACTTCCCGGCAGATCGCGGGGTGGCTGAAGATTCCGTATGAAAAACTCCGTTATTATGCGGCGGGGGTGAACCATCAGGCGTTCATGCTCAAACTGGAAGACGAAAGCGGACGGGACCTGTATCCCGAACTGCGGAAGTGTCTGGAAATTCCGGAGATTTATCATCAGGAGAAGGTCCGGTTCGAGATTTTCCGTCATTTCGGCTATTTCCCCACGGAAGGCAGCGGGCACGGCAGTGAATATGTGCCTTACTTCCGCAAGCGAGCCGACCTGCTGGAAAAGTTCTGTTCCGTGACCGTTCCCACCTCGGAGGATGATCCCATTTGTTGGCGTCCGGTGGCCGCCGGAGTGCCGGGCGCGTCTTTGGAGGCCTGCCGTCTGCTTCAGGTCAAGAACGAGAAAGAAAGTCAGGAGTATCTGGAGGGGCGGAAGGAATTCACGGTGACGCCCCGGCATGAATATGCGCCGCAGATCATCATTGCCATGGAAAAGAATCTGCCTATGGAAGCCAACCTGAACGTGATGAACCGCGGACTCATCCCTACGCTTCCTCCTGGCGCCTGTGTCGAGGTGCCTTGTCTGGTGACGGGCGCGGGCGTTTTCCCGTCCCGTGTCGAAAATTACCCGGAAGAACTGGCCGCCCTGAACCGCGGCATGATCAATGTTCAGATACTGGGTGCGCAAGGGGCTTTGTGCGGAAGCCGCCGGGACATTTTTCACGCGATTGCCGCGGACCCGCTGACTTCCGCCGTGCTGGGACTGGATGAAATTCAGTCCATGACCGATGAACTTTTCGAAGCGCTGAAGAATCAGATCGATCCGCGCTTCTTTCAGAAGAATCAATGAAAAAAGGACCCGAAATGAGTGCAAAACTGAAGATCGGATATCTTCCCCTGACCAAGGGAAGCTGGATGAATCCGTCGCTGGAGGAGAAACGGAAAAACGCTCTGAATGTGATGAAAGGTATTTCCCCGGACTGGCAGGTCGTCGGCGGAGAAAAGATGATCGCCTTCGAGCCGGAGGCGCTCGAAATGCTGGAACGTTTCGCGGAAGAACGGGTGGACGTGATCGTGTGTCAGTTCATGACCTTCTCCCTCGG
>CAYWZD010000724.1:0-2063 GCA_964462755.1 uncultured Victivallales bacterium
GCGAATGGAATCGCCGCTGCGTGATGAACATTGCCAACATGGGTCACTTCTCCAGCGACCGTTCCATTCAGGAATATGCCGACAACATCTGGCATGTCGCTCCGTATCACGTCGAGCCGGAGTCCGACAGCCTTCTGTTCGATTCCAACAAATCCAAGCGAAAGAAAAACTGACATGAATATGCCCGCGACCCCCGGCAAAAAAACCATTTATCTGAGCGGCCCTATCATGGACGAACATGAAGGCCTTGCGCGGGAATGGCGTGAAGCGGCCAAGAAAATTCTGGGCGGAGACTTCCGGATGCTGGACCCCATGCGCCGCAAATTCGTGGACCGGCAGGTGGACAGCGCCAACGAAATCGTCGAATTTGACCTTCAGGACGTCCGCGACGCCGACATCATTCTGGTCAACTACAACAAGCCGTCCATCGGAACTTCCATGGAAGTGTTTTACGCGGCCTTCTGTCAGGGAAAGTTCGTCATTGCTTTTTCCCCGTTCCCGTTTGAGCAATGCAGCCCCTGGATCGTCCGTTTTTCCACCAAGATTCTTTCCTCGCTGGAGGACGCCTGCCGTTATATCGACAATAATTTCGGACCCTCTTTTGAAGAATAAGGAACGTGAAAAATGAAGCTGACAAGTGAAATTGTGAAGGCCCTTCAGGGCTGCATCGAGGATGGTTTTGACTCCGTGTCGGAATTTGCAAAGTTTGCGAACGTCAGCACGGATACCGTGACAAAGTATCTGCGGGGAGAAACCGCTTCCATCCGTGATGATACCTGGAAGAAGATCCAGCCGCTTCTCAAGTTGCACCGTCCGAAGGGGAAAAAGGCAGAGAACCATCACAAGCCACTGGAGCTTTCCTCGGACGAAAAGATTCTGCTGGACGCATTCAACGATCTTCCGGAAGATGTCCAGCGCCAGAAGCTGATGGAAATCATCGACATCGCCAAGCGTTACAACCGCAAGAAGTTTGCCCTGAAAACCCTGAACGACTGATTCGCAACAGTCTGTTTTTTTTCAGTCTTCGATTTCCGGGTTCCCCAGCAATTTTTCCGTTTCGGCAAGAGTCTCGCACGATCCCAGCACCATCAGGGAGTCGTGGGCGAGGATTTCCGTTTTTCCGTAGGGGACCAGAAATTTGCCGTCCCGCCGGATGAGCAATACCAGTGCGCCGGGCGGCAGTCCCAGCGTGGCCAGCGTCTTGCCGATGAATGATGCACTCGGCAGGATCTCGAATTCGCGGGTGTCTCCCTCCAGTGTCCCGGTGTTTTCAAATTCCAGCGGCACCCGCGGGGAGATGTGAAGCGGCTTGTCAAGCCTCAGCCATTTTGCCATGGGCATGATGGTCATGCCCTGCAGAATGACGGATGTCAGGACGATGAAGAACACGATATGGAACATCAGGTTGTGTTCAATGAGCCCGGCCGCCCAGGGGAAGGTCGCCAGCATGATGGGGGCGCCGCCGCGCAGTCCGACCCAGGAGACGAGCACACGTTCGTTTATGGTGAACGAGCTCCGTGTCATGCACAGAAATACCGCCAGCGGGCGTGCGATGAACATCAGAATGCAGGCGATGCCCAGTCCGATGTAGCGTGCGTCCCATACCTCGCTGGGGGTGGCCAGCAGTCCGAGCATGGTGAACAGGACGACCTGCATCAGCCATGCCACGCCGTCGTAGAAACGTCCCACTCCGTTGTGGTAGATGAAGTTGCCGTTGCCCATCACCATGCCGGTGACGTACACCGACATGAATCCGTTTCCGCCGAGGACTTCCGTTCCGCCGAAACTCAGCAGAACCATGCCGAAGGCAAGCACATGATACAGTCCGTCATATTTTAGATCGATTTTATTGAAGAGCCAGGTCGCGAGTTTTCCCCAGAGCCATCCAAAGAACACGGCCAGCAGCATGCGGATCAGGAAGAGGTGAAAGATTGGCAGATAGGTGACGATTCCGGACTGGGTTCCGCTCTTGGCGTCGGCCATGGCGATGGGAATCAGGAAGATGGTGAGGAAGGCGGCCATGGGATCGTTGCTTCCGGATTCGTATTCCAGAAGCGGCTGCA
>CAYWZD010000725.1:0-2063 GCA_964462755.1 uncultured Victivallales bacterium
TTAATACCGGTTTTTCCGCCATCAGCTCCGACAACAGGGCGGCGGAAAGCAGTTCCGCGCGGAAGATGTTTTCCGGGAGCTGGCTTTTGAACAGACTCCTGATCTCCGAGAATACCTTGCGGAGTTCCAGCATTTTTTCATGGGAGATTTCCCGGAAAAGCGGCATCATGAATTTTCGCCCGTTTTCCTCCAGCGTTGTATACATGTCCCCTGCGTGGTAACTCAAGGCGGGGATGTGGCACTGGATGACCCAGTTCTCCCGTTTGTTCCCATAACGGAAATCCTTGCGGCTTCCCGGCGGAAAGAGGCTCAGGGAAGGATTTTTCGGAGTCTCTTCGCTGAAGACTGGAATCTGTTCGGGTCCGTAGATTGTCCGGGAATAGATCAGCCCCGAAACATTGAGGGACAGAAAGTGGCAGCACAATGTCTGGCAATACTTTTCAGGCCGCCGGTAGACGTCCACATGATGTAGTTTGAATTCCATGTGAATATTGCTTTTTTATAATTCTATTGCTTTTTGTATAATATAAAACCAATGAAATGAATTGCAAATATATATCAATGCAATATTGTAGAAACCATGGAGACACTTGCCATATCATAAAACTGACTCCGGACGGATTTGCCGGGAGTCGGATCAAAAGAGGAGATTTTGAAATGGGAATCAGCATTGGAATGGTCGGACTGGGCAGCTTCGGCAGTGTTTTTGCCGGATTGTTCAAAGCGCACCCGCTGGTGGACCGGATCGCCCTGTGCGATGCGGAAGCCGATCGTGTGAAGCGTTTTGCGGAAGACCCCTGGTTTGCGGACAAGTTCAATCCGAAGGACGCCTACACTTCGCTGGACGAGATCTGCAAGGCGGATCTGGATGCGCTGGTCATCATCACCCAGCCGTGGCTTCACGCGCCGCAGTGCATTCAGGCGATGGAGGCGGGAAAGGATGTTTACAGCGCAGTGCCGGTCACCTGTCTTCCGGATTCGGAAGAGGTGCTCGACTGGTGCGACCGGATCATCAACACGTCCCTGAAGACAGGAAAGCATTACATGCTGGGCGAAACCACCTGCTTCCGTCCGCAGACGATGTTCTGCCGGAAGAAAGCGCTCGCGGGCGAATTCGGTAATTTCGTGTATGCGGAGGGGGAATACTGTCATGACGTCGATGTGGAAGGCTGTTCCCTGAGGGAAGTAAACCGTCTGCGGACATCCAGCCGGATCGGCGCAGAGTGGCCAGGGAAGCTGAAAGAATACATCCGGAGGGGAAAATTCTCCACGCCGATGAACTACCCGACCCATTCGGTCAGCGGCCCGATCTGCGTGATGAACACCCGCGCGCTGAAGGTCTCCGCCTTCGGATACAGAAACAAGAACTCCGATCCGTTTTTTGCGGGATACGACTTTTCCGATGTCGCGGCTCTTTTCCACCTCGCGAACGGAGCTTCCCTGCGGATCGCCGAGATGCGGGAAGCGGCCGGACGGATCAGTCCGCTGGAACCCGAGACATTCCGCATCATGGGAACCTCCGGAACCTTTTCCGAGAATGCCTGGTATTACAACGGGAGGACTGCTTCCCGCGAGGCGATGCATTCGCAGATTCAGAAAATGTATGAGCCCGCCGAACTTTTCGATCCGCTCCCCCCTGATGTGAAGGAGGCTTTCCGCGATTACCAGAACCGGAACCGGTCCGATGGCGAAAAAGGGGATTTCGTTCCGACCGGACACGGCGGCTCGCATCCCTATCTGGTGGACGAGTTCGTTTCCACTGTTTATGAAAAACGCCAGAGTCTGGTCAATCCCTGGGAAGCCGGACATTACATGGCGATGGGAATGGCGGCGAACTATTCTGCGCGTCATGACGGCGAATTGACCCCGGTTCAGGATTGGGGCAGGGCGCCGTCCGCGTAATGGCGGTGCGGGGAAGAGATAAAAGACACGGGAGGAAGAAAAATCTTTTTGAAAAAAGTTTTTTTTCTTCCTCCCGGCCCCACCATCTTTTTGCAAAAACTTCCAAGTTATCATTGATTGCATCGCAATCAATGATGAGTTAAAAATCTTTGGAAGAGATT
>CAYWZD010000726.1:0-2060 GCA_964462755.1 uncultured Victivallales bacterium
ACTGGACCCGAAAGCGGAAAAAGCGGTCCGGACAATCCTGAACGACACGCTTCCGAAAAATCCGGAACTGAAGTGGCCGGTCCCGCTGCGTGACCGGAATTTCAAGAACGAGGACTTCTGCACGTACGCCAACCGGCTGATGTACCATGACGGCCTTCGGAACGGCCACTGGCTGGACGGAATCGACATGAAAAAATATCCAACCTTTGATGTGGGGATCGAACTGGAATGCAAAAAGCTGCTGCGCCATCTTCTGCCGTTCATCCCGAAAGAAAACATATTCGCGCTCCAGAAGACCTATCTGGAAGAGTTGGGGAATTACCTGAAATATCCGAAACTCTGTGCGGAGCGGTTTGCGGAAATATCACCGTTCGGAGGAAGTCCCGTGAGGGTTCTGCTGATGCTTTTCTTTCCGCTGGCCCTCTGTCTGTCGCTGCGGAAACGGACCGGGTATGATCCGGTTCAGCCGGGGATATTCTTCCTGATCGCGCTGATCGCCGTGCTGGGAACCATTTCGACGTTCGTGCTGGTGACCCCGTTCATTGAGGTCCGGCGCGAGATGATCGGTCTTTTCGGCCTGTTCTTCGGGGTCTGGGGAATCATTCTCGGCGCCTGGTTCGGGCTGCTGCTTCCGGCGGCGGTGTCTCTGCTGGAACGCATACAACAACATACGGTCGTTCAAGGAGGAGTCCGCAAATGAGCAACGACGGAAAAAAGCTCTCTATTATTCTTTTGTCCTACTACAGCGGTCCCCGCATCGAAAAATGCTATAACGGGGTCCGGGAGATATTGGAGAAAGAAAATATCCCTTTCGAATTCATCGTGATGGACGACGGTTCCAAGGACAACTCCTACGCGATGGCCCTTGCGCTTGAAAAGAAACAGGACAACGTGAAGGCATACCAGCTGAGCCGGAACTATACCAGTCATTACTCGATCTTCGCCGGACTCTCGGTCTGTTCCGGCGCCTGCGCCATGCCGATCGTCGACGACGAACAGCAGCCCTACCACACCATTGTGGACATGTACCGCTTATGGGAGCAGGGACACAAGGTCATCATTCCGCACCGGATCAGCCGGGAAGATCCCTTCCTGAGCCGCACATTCTCCCACTGTTTCTACACCCTGATGAACCGCTTTTCGGAGGTAAACTATCCGGAAGGCGGAGCGGACCTTTTCTTCATCGACCGCGAAGTCATAGACATCCTCAACGAGCGGATTCATCCGATCAACACCGCCAGCATCGCGGAAGTTCTCCGCCTTGGATTCGATCCTTATTTCTACGGGTATGAACGTCCCCTGGGACTGAACCGCGCCAAGTCCCGCTGGTCGTTCCGGAAGAAACTCCGCCTTGCCAAGGACACTTTTTTCTCCTCGTCGACCTTCCCGATTCTCCTGATCAACCGGGTCGGGCTTTTCACCTCGGTTCTGGCCTTCCTGATGATTGTCTTCTACTTGTGCATCGCCCTCTTCGGGAACCGGGAATTCTGGGGTCTCAAAGTGCCCGGATGGGTATCCATTATCCTGTTTCTTGCGTTCTTCGGCGGGATCATCATGCTTTCGCTCGGAGTCCTCGCCGAATACATCTGGCGGATTTATGAGGAGGTCAAGGCGCGGCCCGGTTACATCATCCGGAAAAAAGATGAAGACCTGAAATCTCGAGACTGAATTTTCAAAAACTATTGAGGGAGTTGGCGGCATCATGGCAAAACAGAAATCCTTTTTTCTCCATCCGCAGGGAATCGTGGAGGACGGTGCTACGATTGGAGCAAAAACCCGGATCTGGGCGTGGGCGCACGTCCTCGGCGGCGCGAAAATCGGGAAGGAATGCAACCTCTGCGACCATACCTTCGTTGAAAACGATGTGGTGCTCGGCGACCGCGTGACCGTCAAATGCGGCGTTTCCATCTGGGATGGCATCACGATTGAGGACGATGCATTCATCGGCCCGTCCGTGGCGTTCACCAATGACAAGTTCCCCCGCAGCCGCCAGTATCCGGAAAAGTTCGCCCGGACCACGATCTGCAAGGGAGCCTCCATCGGTGCGAACGCCACCATCC
>CAYWZD010000727.1:0-2060 GCA_964462755.1 uncultured Victivallales bacterium
TTCGCCGACGTCGGCTTTGTCCGCAAAGATCATGTTGTTTACGGCGGACGCCGCGGACCGATCACGATTGTCGAACCGGGACGCGCGGTTGTCCTGGATTTCCCGGATGCGGAATTTCTCTACCGGGTTTCCTTCAATCCGTTCAATCCGAATCAGCTTCTGATTTCCGGGCAGTATCCGGGCGGAGAAATCTTTTCATGGGCATACCAGCCGGGATTGAAAAAGCTGTATGAGGTGGTTGCCGACGGTGTTCCGGCTTACAAGTGTGCGTTTTTGGGAGAAGATTGCTTCTATGCCCAGCGGGAGGGCGGCTTTGAAGACCGCCATGTCGTAAAAGCGGAATCGCTGGTATTAAACGCGCTTGCGGCGGAAACGCACATCATCGAAAAAGAAGAGCCGACCTATTCGGCTTCCGGAAACGCGGAGTTTGAGTGATGGCGTGTTCATGTCATGGACGGGACGGCGCGGCGGTGATTAGAATATCTCCGTTTGACCAGTGCACGGCGTGTGCGAAAAAACACATCGTCAAAGCGTGGTCGCTCTGGAATGAGTTTCTTTACACCGATGACAACCGCGATTCGATCAGCGGTCAGCTCCGGCTGGCGGTCGATCATCTGATGTACGACCACCGGGATATTGCATTGAACGCGCGTGATCTTGCCGTGCTGATCGAGGAGAATCGCGATGTGGAATCCGGCGACCGCTGGGATGAGCTTCTTCGGCAAATCCGGGACGCCTACCGCGCCGACCATCCGGATCATGCCGGGCGGCTGAAACAACTTGAAATGGAGACATAATGCAAAATACCACTTTTTTTGTTGCCGCGAACGAGACGCTGGGCGTGGTCAAAGATTACGCCAATGCGAAAAGCATCACGCCTCCGACGCTGGTTCGAGGTGTGGAGGCGTGTTTGAAGATGCGCCTCTTCGCCAACCGGGATGGAACGGAACGTTATCCGTTGTCCGCGTTTTCCCGGATTGTTGCGTGGCAATGGGCGATGGACAATGACTTTAATGAGGCCACCAACTACAAATTGACGGGTGACGACGCGGATATTTCGATTGGTTCCGTCACCGAAAACATTGACGGCGAGGAGATCGAATATACCGAAGTTTCGATTCCGATGACACGGATGAATACCGAGGAACTTGCGGCCTGGCTTGGCACGGAAAAAAGCAAGAGCGGACTGCATGGCGAACTTGTCGGATTCGATTCCGATGGGCGGCAGGTATTCATCCTTCAAATTGAAAATTTCACGGTCAGAAACCGAATCACCAGTCTCGGTTCGCCAATTGAAATACAAGCCGACTATCTGACCGCCGCACAAGTCCGGGCATTGATTGCATCGGGCATGGAGTGTGAATTCAGTTTGACCGGTGAAGAATGGCATTCGCTTCAGGCGGATGAAGACCGGTTCTTCCGTTTTCGATTAACCGGCAGTTCAGGCGATTGGAGCGATCCGGTCGGACTGGTCGCCGGGACCAAAGGCGATGCCGGAAAGGATGCGTATTGTTATGTGGCATACGCTTCGGACAGCAGAGGAACGAACTTCTCGCTCACGCCGACCAACGGGCTGAAATTCCGGGCGGAGATCCACACGGGAAATGCGATTGAAACTCCGTCCGCAGAAGATTTTGCAGACTCGGTTTGGGTAAAATACTGTGGCGATGACGGAACCGGCGTCGGCGATATGTTGAAATCGGTCTACGATCCCGATGACGACGGCAAAGTGAATTCGGCGGACGAAGCCGATCATGCCGCCAGCGCCGATGCCGTTCCGTGGACGGGTATCACCGACAGGCCGGAAAATTACACTCCAAGTGTTCATACTCACCTTGCAGATCAAGTTTCCAATCCGGTTTCTCAAAAGCTATATCTTACATCCAATCCGCAGACACTGTATTTGGACCGCCCGATTGTACGGAATAATTCCGCCAACGGAACGGGGACGATTGCACTGGATTTTACCGCCATTCAGACCACGCCGATTGGAGGGATTGTCCATAATATCAGTCAGAATGAGATGTTGACTTGGGAATATCACGTTCTCTGTTCCGCAA
>CAYWZD010000728.1:0-2060 GCA_964462755.1 uncultured Victivallales bacterium
TCAACGACGGCTTCAAGGTCATACTCGAGATTCCCCGCACCGAACTCGAAATTGCCAAAGCAGTTCCCGGTTCACTCGCCTGGGGAAATCTCATCCGGGAAGGAAGATGTGCCGGAGGTACGAACTATTGGAAAAATCCCGGACGCAATTTTAGCGATCCAGCCAATTTCGGTAAATTCATTCTTGGTTCGCGCAAGGAGCATCTGAATGCGGAGCTTGATAAAATCCGCAAATCCCCTCTCGATGCCGATGGACAGAAAAACGCCGCCGCCGTCGCTTCGCTTATCGACCGACGAGGAGAGGAGCCAGGCGCATGGGATACCATTCAAAACGCACTTTCCGGATTGCGCGGAGCCGCGCTCCGGCAGGCTCTGGCCGGTAAACCGTATCTGATTCACGGTTCAGCGCCATGGAACGACCGGATTGAACCAACCCTTCTCACAACTCCGCTCAAATCGATTTCTTTACGTTCTCCTGCCGGTGGAAAAATTTATAGCGGTTTTGTTTTCAGCAACCTTTCCACCCGTCCTTTCATGGGGCAAATCAAATTTTTCAGCAAGCCGGGCATGGAGCTGCAGTTCAATCGCGGCGGAGACGATTTCAGTCGGCGCTTTCAGTTTTACACAGCCCTTCCAACCCAGGATTCGTCGCAGCGCATCATTTATGATGCGCTCGCACCTATGACGCTGGGAACCCTGTTCCGCGCCGCTCCGGGCGAACACGTTCCGATCTGGTTCGAAATCGATTCAAACGGGCTTGTTCCGGGAAAATACAACGGCTTTCTCGCAGTGAAGCCCGCTTATTCGGGGTTTCCGACAGAAAACATTGAATTCTCTTTGGAAATTTCACCGGTCGATCTGAATAAAGCCCCCGGCAAAGACCTTTTCCATTACTCCTATCTCCTCAACTCCGAAGCGTCTTTCTTTGATTTCTACCGGAGCACCCGGGCCAATATCATCTACCCGGCCGCTGTTCCCGGACAATCAACGATGGACATTTATCCGGAACTGGATCAGAATGGCAATATCGTGAAGACAAACTGGCAGGATCTTGACCGCCTTTTAAGCGCTGCCCAAAAATCCTGGGGACGGCTCGACAATTCTAAAATTCTTGTTTTCCTTGCAGTGAACCTTCCATGGCCGTTCAAACGTCATGGCAAAAATCAACCGGTCACTTACGGAACACCGGCCTGGGACGAAGGAATGCGCAACTTTGTCCGGGCTTATGCCGAACACTGCCGACAGGCTTTCGGGATCAAACCCGAAAACATCATCTTCTATCCGGTCGACGAACCAAACGGCGATGCAAAAATTCCCGGCACCAAAATGAATATAGCCGTTCATGCGGCGAAAGTGATCAGATCCGCCGGGACGGGCTGCCAACTCTTCATAAACCCGGATCATCATTCGTCCGGTGAAATCACCATACGGAATTTTGAGGAACTCTCCAAGACCTTTGACATTATCACGCTTTATCGTCCGCGCATTACTCCGGAAATCCTTGCAATTGCAAAAAAAACCGGTAGGGAACTGTGGTGCTATCACATCCTCTCGAAAACCAATCCCGCCGTCACCTACCGGCTGATGGGCTGGCAGAATTTCCAGGACGGACTCGGTTCAGCCATTCCGTTCTGGCATCTGGAATTCCATGCAGGCGGCGATGGCTTCAACTCTTTTGATAAATCTCAAAACTCTAAAAACACGACAGACTATGGTGCCGTGTATGCCGATTTCAATCACGTCAAGATCATCCCCAGCCGCCGTATGTGGGCTCATATCCTCGGTTTCGAAGAATACCGTCTGGCCTCCTTATGCGCCGGATTGATAAAAAATCCGGCAGACCGCATCGAGCTTGACTCCCTTGTACGCCGGGCTGTTTCCGGCGACGATGAGACCTTGGACAAAGCGCGTCTCGAGTTGCTCACACTTGCCGAAAAACTGCAAAAATGAAAAAATGATCTCGCACCCCACAGGATTCGGCATCAAAGAATTTCGTGCTCCGGACAGAAGTTACACATCGTGGAGGTGCGGGAGCATACGAGGAAAAGTCTCCGGAGAGCT
>CAYWZD010000729.1:0-2057 GCA_964462755.1 uncultured Victivallales bacterium
CTTTGTCCATCTGGATGTGAACGACATTCAGCGGCACATCCCCGCGGACATTGATCTCATAGTTCCGCGTAAGGACTTTGTCCGCTCTCAGGTAGCCGGACACGGAGACGCATTGGCGTCCGGGCGGAAGTTTCAGCGGCAGGACCACCAGTTCGCCGGGGAGGTTTTTCCAATGGCGGATATCCGCCTCCGGGTTGATGCACCAGGCTACGATATATCCGACTGTTCCAACCGCCATGCAGGTTCCTCCAGCGATGACCATATACTGATTTCCTGTTTGCAGAAGGACCACTCCGGTTGTAAAGAGAGCCGTGGAAGTCACATTGATGAACAGCTTCCAGAAGGCTTTTTCCTTCAGGATGTCGTTCATCATGCGGTTGCCACGCGTAAGGGCCTGAAAATTGATGTCGGCCAGATAGCGGGGAAAAAGGAACTGTTCTGCGGGACTCCCATAGGTCAGGACAAGCGAATCGAGCGTCATCGTTCCTCCGATGATATGGCGGTCTTCCTTGTATTCCCCCTGCTGAATCATCGTGGGGGGAGTTCCTGCCCAGAGGACGAGAACCGTGTTGCAGTCTTTCAGGAACGGGTCGAAAGAGGTTCCCGAAACGATCGGCTGTCCGTCAGGCTTGGCCGCGAGCTTCACATTTCGCGAGGCCAGTGCCTGGATGGCCTGTTTCTGAAAGCGCATGGCTTCCTGGAAATTCCCGAGACGCTGATGGCACATGGCCCCGATGAAAAGAAGCAAAGCGTAGTCCGACGTATAGGCTCCTTTTTCCGTGTCGGCGTCGAAAAGGAGTCCGCTTTTCACGCATGCGAGAGCATTTGAGGGATCGCCTTTGCGGAGGAACGAGAGCGCCAGAAACGCATGAAGGGTACAGCGTTCATAGGGGTCGCCCTTGAATACCTTGTTCTGTTCCCCGTGCCAGAGGCTGGTTGCTTTGTCCTCCAGCTGCTTGTCGGTCACGAAGTCCAGATCGTTTTTGAGTTTCAGCATCAGCTCGTGCGCTTCGTCGTATTTTCCCTGAAGAAGCAGAATCGAGACTTTTTCATAGCGGTAAAGCGGCTGGCTGACAGTGCGTTCGCGTCCGAGTTCGGTGAAGACCTTGTCCGCCTCCTGATATTTGCCGCTGTGGAAGAGCTGGCTGCCTTTTGTGGCGGTGACTTCCATCGACTTGAGTTGGGACTCGCTCTTTTTTACGAAGTCGCCTTCATAAGCGCATCCGGCCGCCAGAAGGAGGACGGATGCGCAAAGAAGGCACGGCATGTGTGCGTGGGGAAATCTCCGCATTCCGGCCCTCGCCTTATTCCGAGATGAATATCTGGCAACTCTGTCCTCTTACATCGGGACATACCGCCTTGAAGTTGTAGGTATCGCCCAGCCGGATATGAACGAGCTGGCGGTTCGTGGAATAGATCGGCGGGCCATAGGCCTTCCCGATCCGGGTGCCCTGATAGAAGTCGGCCCGGACATAGAGCGTGACGTATTCGGGAGAGCGGTTGAGGAAATTATACCAGCGGAGCGCCCCCTTGTAACGGATTCCCACCTCGATGCCGGTTTGTCCCGCTTGATTGCGGGTCAGACGGTCATACGTGATGTCGAGGTATTCGCCGATGGAGTAGGACCCGAAGAAGATGAAGTATTTTTCCGGACGGGCAATGATGACCGTCCCTTCTTCCTCGAGGTGTTCCCGGTTCGCACCGGTGGCGTTCTGCGTCGCCCGGCAGGCGGTGGAGGAGATCAGGACAAGCGTGACAAACGCGCTGAAAATGATCAGTTTTACGGTGGTTTTCATAAGAAAGACTCCTTGAATTGATGATGCCTGTTACGGATTACTGGTAAACGATCCCTTCGTCCGTAATGCGCTTGGTTTCGTAAGAACCTTCCCAGACCATGTCGTTGGTTTCAGGATCGACCAGATTGACGGTGATCAGGAGGTAATCGGAAGCGGCGCCGCGACGGCGCTGGGAAAGCGCATTGATCTCTCCGGAGAGGATGAAGTTCGTCTTGTCGCTGTTGTCGGTGATCTGACGGTCGAGCAGGAACATCTTTTCGA
>CAYWZD010000730.1:0-2053 GCA_964462755.1 uncultured Victivallales bacterium
TTGTGCGGTGCCACGCAATGCTCGCGCCAGAGGAAATCGTGAGAGGCCTCCAGCGGAGTGGGAACCTTGAAAGACTGGGAACGGCATCCCTGCGGGTTCATGACCGAAATCACGTTGTTGATCGTGCCGTCCTTCCCTCCCGCGTCGAGAGCCTGCAGGACAATCAGGAGCGACTGGCGGTTTTCAGCATAAAGCTTATACTGGAATTCGGCCAGTTTCTTTGTGTTCTTCGCCAGCTGTTCGTCCAGAATCTCATGGTCATGAAAGCCGTGTTCCCGTTCATCGGAAGAAATTTTCGCCAGATCGATCTTTTTTCGCGACGGACCAATTCGGAATTTATCATACAAGTTCATTTTTACCCTCTCCGTTGAATGTGTTTCACCGGAAACTCCCCATGGGACAAACATCACTTCCCTGTTTCCGCCGCAAACGCCGAAAGACAAAGAAACAGAATGCCCCCCGCAGATATTTCGAGAAGAAAGCCTCTTCTTTGAAAGAACATAACATTCCAAAAAAGCAATGTCAATAAAAAAAAGAGTTTTTTTACGAAAGAATAAAAAGTTTTTGCGGGGAAAAAAGCCTGTCCGCAAAGAAGAGAAAATCGAGAAACGGCACGGGAATGCAACCATCATAAACGCCCGGTTTTTACCAGTTTGAATAAAGCGGCCGGAGAAAAAAGAATCTCCGGTTTGACAGCATCCCTTTTCCGTGTTACTATACGCCATGAACAATTTCAAGGGAGATTTTTCCTCATGAATGAAAAATCGGCGGCAATGCCTGAACTGCTTTATTTCGGACGCGGCGGTACGCCGTCCCCCCGTCCTCACAAACATGCTTTTTATCAAATTGAATTCTGTCTTTCCGGACGCCTGACCGCCAGAACGGAAACAGAATTTTTCTGTCTCGCGCCCGGAGACTTCTGGCTGATTCCCCCGGAACTGAAGCACCATTTTCTGGACAGTCGGGAGCCGTATGAATATATCTCCTTCAAATTCAACTACAACCGGAATCTTCCGGAAGTCCGTGGAAACGATCCGGTCGTCCGCTATTTTCTCGACCGGATTCTCGAAGTCCTCAGTCCGGCAAACGGTTTTTCTCCATTCACCCCGGAAGGGAAACTGATCGTGGAAAGCCATCTCGGCGGACTGCTGCGCCATCTGGGCGCCACTTCGCGGAAAGTCCCCGGAGAATCTCCGTTTGTCATGACGATCCGGGGACTGGTCTGTCAGGAAGGATACGCGGTCAATGTCTCGCAGCTGGCGGAAAAACTCCATCTCACACGCTCCCAGTTTCAATACCGCTTTGCGAAAGAGTCCACAGGAAGCGCAAACATCAAACATTACATCGAGGAAATTCTCGTTTCGCTGGCCGACCGCCATCTGAAATACTCTCCGATGAATCTTTCGGAAATCGCAAGAGAGATGAACTTTCCGTCCATCTATGCCTTCTCCCGGTTCTACAAGCGCAAAACCGGAATGTCCCCGCTCCAATCCCGGAAGAAACTTCCGAGAGACTAGAATTCCGCAACGACCGAAAAGCCCAGCCTTCAAAAAACGCGATTCCGCTTCCCGGACTCCCGTTCTTTTCCCATTTCGGGAAAATCCCCGGAAAAAACGGCTTTTCTCTTGAAAAATTTCCATTTCAGATATACTATAATAGTCTCATTTCAATCTTCAGGAGTATTTATGAAACAGATTCATTTTCTGGTTTTTGCGATATGCTTTTCAGTTCTTGTCCTTACCGGGTGCTCGGCCCCGCCGGAACCGGTCGCCTCTCTGCTGTCCAAGGCCTGCGCCAAAGCGACAAGCGGCGACTGGCCCGGTGCGGACTCCTTTGCAAAACAGGTTCTCAAACAGGAGAGCAACAATGTGGACGCCCTGCTTCTGTGCGCTCTGGCAAAAAGCAATCAGGGGCTGGAACGGGAGGCGATCGACTATGCGATGAAAGCCGCCGGACTGGCTCCTGGCAACTTTTACGCGCAGTATATCAAGGGCTTTCTGCTGTATAAAAGCGGCAAATACGATCTGGCGATCGACCCGCTGCGCGCCGCCCG
>CAYWZD010000731.1:0-2048 GCA_964462755.1 uncultured Victivallales bacterium
ACCGCATCGCCATGAGCATGGACATCATGATCTTCGTCGTTCTCTGCATGATCCTTTTCCCGAAGGTGGTCCCGCTGACCGCGATCATGATCATCGCCCTGGCGCTTCTGGACGACATTCCGATCATGAGCATCGCCTACGACCATACTCCGGTCTCGGCGGAACCGCTGCGCTGGAAAATGGGACGCGTCCTCACCATCTCCTCGGTGCTGGGCGTCTTCTCCCTCTGCCAGACGTTCCTTCTCTTCTGCGCCGGGCTGTATGTGTATAACCGGGGCGGTTCGGTTGCAGGAATTCCGATCACGATGGACATTCTTCAGACCATGACTTTCCTTCAGCTGGTGATCGGCGGCCATCTGCTGCTCTTCGTGACCCGGAGCCGTGGGGGCCTGTTCCGGAAACCGTATCCGAGCGGGATTCTTCTTTCGGCGATTCTCGGAACGCAGATATTTGCAGCGCTGATGGCCGGATTCGGCTGGCTGGTTCCGGTGCTGCCCTGGACTCTTCAGGGGATCATCTGGATTTACAACATCACCGCGATGTTTGCGGCGGACATTGTGAAGATCGTCGCCTACCGGCTGTTTGAGCACAAGGCTGTCCACCAGAAGAAGTTCCTGACCCGGATCAACGCCAGTCTCCTGCATCCCAGCATGAGGCGGAACTGATCCGTTCCCGGCGCGGTTCCCGTTCCTCCCGGAGTTTGTCTCCGGGCGGGGAGGAACCGCCGCCGCAAGGACAAAGAACAGGAGGGGTTCGCGCCCTCCAAATCCCCGGCAGGAAAAATTCCCTGCACCCCGGCAAACTTGTTTGCCGTCTTTGAAAATTCCGCCTGACATCATGCGGCGATTTATGAAAAAACGCTGAAAAATGCGAACGGCACTTGCATTTCCTCCCGCGGAGAATATAGTAAGATAGTTTGACGTTAAACTTGGAGGATTCGCATGGTTCTCAAAAAAACATCCGGCTCCTGTACGATTAATGATGTGGCGAAGGCCGCCGGAGTTTCCGGTATGTCGGTTTCCCTGGCCTTCCGTGGCAGTCCGCGGGTTTCCGAGATCACCCGGGAAAAGATTTTCGCGGCGGCGGAAAGGCTCCATTATGTCCCCAATCAGGCGGCGCGCCAGCTCCGCTGCGGACAGACGGATATGGTCGGATTTCTGGTGCAGGACTTTTCCAATCCATTCCATTCGCTGATGATGAAACATGCCGAAAATTCATTCAACGGGCTCGGGATGTCCCTGATTTTCGGCGGCAGTTCATGGAATCCCGATCAGGAACTCCGCTTTGTGGAAAAACTGGTCCGGATGCGCGTCCGCGGCGTGTTGCTGTGTCCGACCGAAAAGAATTCCGGCGTGTTCTCCCTTCTGGACAGCGCGGAGATTCCGTATGTGGCGCTGGACAGCGTTCCCGACAATTACGACGGTTATTGCGTAGTGAACGATCTGGAGATGTGCGGACGGCTTGTCGGAACTCATTTTCTTACCCTTGGCGCACGGAAAGCCGCGTATGTCGATGCATCGCAGGACCGTCTCTACTTCAGCGCTTTCACCGAGATGCGCAAGGCGTTCGAAGGGGCGTTGGCCGGAGCCGAATGCCGTCCTGTTCCCGCCGGAATGACGATGGAAGCCGGGGCGGAGGCGTTCCGGGCCCTGAACCGGAAGAAATTTGATTGCGACGCGGTCTTCTGTGTCAATGACCTCTGTGCGCTCGGATTCATGAACGAGGCCGAAAAACACGGCTTCCGCGCCGGAAAAGATTTCGCTCTGGCCGGGATCGACGACATGGCGTTCTCCTCGATGAACCGCATTTCCCTCACGACCGTGCGCCAGCCGTACGACAGTATCGCGGAAAAGGCTTTCCGGATGCTCTGCTCCCTGATGAACGGAGAGACGCCTCCGAAGAAAAAAATCGTGCTTCCCCAGACCCTCAAAATCAGAAATACCACAAAGGATTTCAAACCATAAAAACCGATGAAACAAGGAGTCGGACCCATGGAAAAAAGAATTTTGACAAAACAGGAATTCGCGGACAGAACCCGCCGTGCGCAA
>CAYWZD010000732.1:0-2045 GCA_964462755.1 uncultured Victivallales bacterium
CAAGGGCGCGGCCCTGAACGCGGTCCAGATCGCCGAAGTTCTGAATCGCTGATTGCATTCGACAACGCTCCGGATTCCCTCCGGAGCGTTTTTTTATCTCACAAACAAACCGTTTCAGGAGAAAAAACATGATACCGACCCCTTCCTCTTCCCTTCTCTGCATCGTGGACATTCAGGAAAAACTGATCGGCGCGATGGGAGCTCCTCAGGAAACCCTGAAACGGTCGAAGATCATGCTGGAAGCGGCGAACGCCCTCGGCATCCCGATGATCGCCACGGAACAATATCCGCGCGGTCTCGGCCCGACCCTTCCCGAAATCAAGGAACTCTTCGCCGAGGGGACGCCCGTCATTGAAAAAATCCAATTCTCCTGTTTCGGAGCCAGCGGCTTTCATAGTGCCGTCGCCGCCTCCCCGGCCTCCGACCTGATCCTCATCGGCATCGAATCGCATGTCTGTGTTCTGCAGACGGCGCTGGACGCCCTCGCGCTCGGCAAAACAGTCTACATGGTGGAAGACTGTGTGGATTCCCGGTTCGCTTCCGACAAGGCGTCCGCGCTGGCTTTCCTGCGCGGGGAAGGCGTCAAGGTCCTGACCAGCGAAATGCTGCTTTTCCTGCTCCTGCGGGATGCCTCCCACCCCTGCTTCAAAACCGTGTCCAGACTGATCCGGTGATCAATTTGTAAATTCGTCCTCGTGTTGTCAAAAAAACGGAAAAAACTTTCTTTCCTCTCTTGACACCCGGGTTATCCCGGGTTATAATTATAAAAAAGGACGGGAAAAATGGTGATATTGCGGGCAGCTAAAGTGAACTCGAAAGAGATCGCCGGACGGATTCGGCGGGAGATCGCGACGGGACGTCTGGTCCCCGGCGAGAAGCTGATCGGAACCCGTCTGCTGGCGGAAAAATTCAATGTCGGACGCCAGATTCTCCGGTCCGCATTCGATCTTCTGGAAGAAGAACGCGTGCTCGAGTCCATTCCCGGCGCAGGGACATTCGTCCGACGCGACCTTCCCCGTGAATTGAACGTCCGGCAAAAACTTTCCATCGGGCTGGTCAGCTGGAATCAAGATTTGCTGGGCTCCTTCACGGTGCGCGCCCACAACGCGCTGCTGGCACAATCCGAAGGCAAGAATTGCCGCATCCATTTCTGTATGGCGAACCATCATGAAAAACTGATCGACTGGATGGAGGAACTTTCCATCGACGGCCTCATTTTCACGGGAAAGATCGATGACGATCTGGTGCGTTTTCTGAAGAAGCGTTCCATCCCGTATCTTCTGCTTGGCAACTATGAACTGAAGGAAGACGCAAACCGTCTGGAAAAGAACGTCTATTCCATTCTGTATGATACCCTGAACACCCTTTATGAACAGCATCCGTTCCGCCGGATTGTGGCGGTCACCGGCAGGCAGACCATTCTGGGAACCCGGCAGGCCCTTCAGGCCATCGACCGGATCATCGATGAGAAAAAACTGTCCGGGAAAAAAGAGGTATCCACCGAATACGCCGAGATGGGCGAATATGAGAGGCTGACGGCTTTTCTGGATGGGAAACGGCTCGGTCCGTCGGATCTTCTGTATCTCTCGGCCGATGCTTTCCACGCCGTGGCGCGGTATATTTTCGAACACGGAATCCGGAAGGAAAACCGCCCGTTCCTGTTTCTGGACATGCCCGTCGAATCGGTGCCGTATCCGGACATCGTCGGATGTTTCCTTTACAAAAAGGATGCGCTTGCGGATCAGGCGCTGGATGCATTCCTCAACGTCTACTTCGGCAGGGTGCGGATTCCGTGGCGCGGAGAGTGCGTATGCGAACCTCAATTCATTTATAATAAGGGAGGAACTGCAAAATGAAGAAGGTCTGCCGCAAGAACGATTGTCTGAAGCCGCATTTCACGCTGATCGAACTGCTCGTTGTCATAGCGATCATTGCGATTCTGGCCGGGATGCTTCTGCCCGCACTGAACAAAGCCCGGGAAGCGGCCTATACCACCAACTGCCGGAGCAATCTGCGGCAGCTCGGTCCGGCCTGGATGATGTATT
>CAYWZD010000733.1:0-2044 GCA_964462755.1 uncultured Victivallales bacterium
AGGAATTTTCCATGCTGAAAAAACTATTGCTGTGCCTGTCTTTTTGTGCCGTTTCACTGTATGCGGGCGTTCCCCTGACCCATAACGGCCTTCCCGATGCCGAAATCGTCATTGACCGAGCCAGTCATCCAGCTGTCAGCTACGCCGTGGAGGAACTTCAGCGCTGGGTCCGTGAAATCTCCGGGGCCGAACTCCCGATTGTGAACGTTCCCGGCAAGGCGAAGACGAAAATCGTGCTCGCCGTCGCCCCGAAGGAATTCCCGGACGATCTTGCCAAACTTCAGGGCAACGATGGTTACGCGGTCCGGCAAAAAGGCGATACGATCTATTTGTTCGGCTCCTGCCCGAAAGGGGTTCTGAACGGTGTATACAAGTGGCTGTATAAGAATACCGACATCATCTGGGCGCGTCCCAATACGGAGTTCGGGACGGTGTTCACGAAAAATCCAAGCCTGAAATTCGAGCACAACGACTACATCGACATCCCGGTTTACATTCTTCGCGGGTGGCAGATGATCGGCCCCAGCAATCATGTTGCGTCCGAGGAATGGCAGGTCCGCAACGGTTCCAACTGGAGCGCGCTGAACGCCTTTTCCGAGGATCGCGTCAAGTACGCGCCGATCTTCGAGTTCGGAGGTGGACACAATCTTGTGAGTGTCTATATCCCCGAGAAGAAATATTTCGCCGAGCATCCGGAATTCTATCCGCAAATCAACGGTAAGCGCACCCGGCCCAGTGCCTTCAACAGCTCCGTTCAGCTCTGTTTTACGAATCCGGAACTGCTGAAAACGTTCATCAAAGAAGTCGACGAACGGGTAAAATCCAACCCGAATTACGATACTTACCGCATCATGATCGAGGACAATTACAACCTCTGCGAGTGTCCCGAATGCATGAAGCCGATCACGCTTCCCGACGGCAGAACCGTCAACCCAAAGGACAAGAATTTCCGCTCCACCCAGTTCTTCCTGTGGCTGAATGAAATCGCCCGGCACATGCAGAAAAACTATCCCGGCAAACGCATCCTGACTTTCGGCTATTTCTTTACCGAACCTCCGCCGGCATGCAAAGTCGAACCCAACATCAGTATTTCCTTCTGTCCCATCTACAAAGACACCAAATTCACGCTGGAGTCTCCGAAGAACAAAGCCACTCTGGACAAGTTCAAAGGCTGGCTGCCGATCACCAATCAGCTGACCTGGCGTGAATACTTTGGATTGGTCCCGCCGTTCCCGCGTCCCACCGACATCATCGCGCTCCCGGACTGGAAATTTGTCAATCAATTCGGGATCAACCGCACTTATTCCGAAATGTACGCCGATGCCCCCGGTCCGCGCATGGACGGCACCCGGTCCTGGAATGCCAACGCCATGTATTTCTGGGTCATGGCCAACGGTTCCTGGAATCCATCCCGGAATGTCCATGAAATGCGCCGCGAGTTCCTGAATCGGGTCTACGGACCCGCCGCCGGCGATATGGAAAAATACTACCGTCTGCTCGAAGAACAATGGTTCAAGAGTCCCGGGAAATCAAGATGGAACGACAATGCGTGGGCCAACTGGCGCAGTTGCGTCATAATTCCGAAACTGGAAAACGCCTGCCGCGAATGCCTCGATCGGGCCGCCTCCAAAGTGGTCAACCCGAACGGGAAAAAAATGCTTCAGGCCGTGCGGAACAACTTCGAGGAATACATGACGATGGCCCGTGAATTCAAACTCTCCGCGGTCAAGGTGGACAAAGCGCCCGAGTTCACCCCTGACTTCAATACAGGCGAATGGACCAAAGCCATTCCCAACGACAAATTCTTCATCAATGCCACATTGAATCCGCATACTGAAAAAACCGTCCTGCGGGTGCTCTACGACAACGTCAATATTTATTTCGGCGTGAAATGCTTTTATAAAGACGTGAAGAAAATGCCGTATCGGCCCCCGACCAAAGGGAACCTTTTCCCGGACGGCGAAGGGTTCGAAATCTTCCTTGCGGGAGTCTGGAAAGGCAAGCCTCATTTTACCCAGATGGCGTTCGATCCCTCAAACAACCG
>CAYWZD010000734.1:0-2040 GCA_964462755.1 uncultured Victivallales bacterium
CGTATTTTCGCATGGTTCAGGACCTCCGACGGAGCCCAGCACGGCAGTTATTCCGGAGACGCCGGCGACACCTGGAGCGAACCGTTCCGCGTCCATCACTTCCCCTCGATGCACTCTCCGCTTTCCATGAAGGCACACCCGGAAACCCATGAGCTGTTCGCCGTGTGGGCGGACCTCGACCCCCGCTGGAATGTCAAACAGCAGGAAGGAAGCTGGTCGCGGACACCGCTCGTGATGGCGCGCAGCACGGACAACGGCAAAAGCTGGCATGACCACCGGATGCTTGAGTCCAAGCCGGACCATGGATACTGCTATATTGCAATGCTCTTCACGAACGACAACGCCCTGCTCCTCGGCTACTGCTGCGGCGGAGGAAAAGGAGTCTGCTGTCTTCAGGATCTCCGGCTCCGCCGGATCGAACTGTAAACAACAGTCTTCCGGCAAACTTACTCGTGAAGGGTCTTGATCTCTCCGGCCAGCTTCGAAAAAGCCTCGCCTTCGATCGCGGCCAGACGGTTGTCCCTTGAAAACGGACAGACCAGAAACGGTCCGGTAAAGGAGATCAGGGAGAAATAGCGGAGCCAGGGCATCAGGTGCGCCCGGACAAGCCGGTTTCCGCAATCCGCATTATAACAGAACAGCACGGAACGGGTTTCCAGACGAAGCGTTCCCGCCAGACAGACCGGGTCGAAATCGCGCGACATTTCATGCGGATACAAGTCCAGACGAACCTTCAGGTTCGGAATCATCATTTCCCGCAGAAACGCGGAAATCACCGAGATTCCGTCTTCCTTCTGCGATGGAACCCGGACAGGCAGCAATAGAACGCGGGAGGTCTCCTGAAGAACCGGCGCCAGCTGATGAAGAATTCGTCCCAGCGATTTCCGGCGAACCGGATCTTCCAGGGCTGATGCAACGGAGAAATGGACTGTCGCGCACTCGATTCCGGCTCCGGCAAGACCGCGAAGCGCGGCTTCGACCGTCCGGACAAAATCCGTCTGCATGGACTCGGGGGCATTCAGAATATTGTATGCCAGAGGCGATTCCAGAATGCTTCCCGCCTGAATGATTTTGAAGCGCTGCTGGAAGGCGGCGCGTTCCGCGTGCGGAATGGCGTCATACTGTTCCCGGTGGAGTTCGATCGCCTCGAAGTATTTCAGGTCGGCGCATTCGAACAGACGCGATGGCGGCAGACCGGTGCGCGCGGCGGCAAAACCGAAACGGAGTTGCGGATAATAATCGCGCAGGCTGATGACATTCTTAACGGGTTCCGAATCCGGCATTTTGAAGTGTCTCCAGAGTGATCTTGGACGTTGTTTTTTTCAGTTCCATGCGCTCCAGCATGGAGAGCACGTATTTCCCGAGGAGGTCGCATTCCAGATTGAGGATGGCCCCTGCTTTCCGACAGGAAAGATTGGTCTCCCGCCAGGTAGTCGGGATCACATTGACCGTAAAAAATTCTTCTTCGAGCGAAGCGACCGTCAGGGAGATGCCGTCGATGGCGATGGAGCCTTTCGGGACCATCCAGTTCCGGAGCTCAGGGGGAATCGCGACTTTCAGCACGGTGTCGTCGCCGTCCCGTCCGAGGGAAAGAACTTCGCCCGTGCCGTCGATATGCCCGCTGACGATGTGTCCGCCGAGACGTCCGCCCAGCGCCATCGCTCGTTCCATATTTACAACGTCGCCCCGGCGCAGAAGCCCCAGATTGGTGCGGCGGAAACTTTCCTCCATCACATGGAATTCCAGCAGATTCCCCGACTCCTTTTCAAGCGTCAGGCAGGTCCCGTTGACCGCGATGCTCTCGCCCGGCACAAGTCCCTCCAGATGCTTGAGCGATTCCACCCGCAGTTTCCCGGCTTTGCCGGAAAGCGACACCGAATGAAAGGTTCCGGTCGTTTCAATCAGTCCTGTAAACATGATTCACGCCTCCGTTTCCGGATATTTGACGATTGCGCAATAAGCATAGTCTTTCCCATAGCGGCGGATTTCCGTCTGTTCCAGAAGATACGCGCCGTCCAGATTTTCGGGATCGGGCCCTCC
>CAYWZD010000735.1:0-2034 GCA_964462755.1 uncultured Victivallales bacterium
AATGGGCCATCAGCCGGATCACCGCCTTGACGGTCTCCACCGACTGGAAATGCCGTGCGCTGTCCAGCATGAATCCGCGCCAGGAGAAACGGGGCGAATCGCAGACTGTTCCGCATTCCAGCTTTGCAAAGGACGGTCCGCGCGAGGAGGCAGCGGCCAGCATCTGCGTGAACGCCGCGACGGCATAAAACAAACCGGCCTTGTCGCCGCCGGAGATGGAAACCGCGCTCGACTCCACCCGGATTTTCCAGCTTTCCGCGCCGAGAGACGGGTCCAGTTTCAGGCGAAGCGTGGAATCCGGGTCGTCCGTCAGACCGCAGCAGATTCCGAACGAAGCGGCGGTCCGGAGGATTTCTTCTCCGGCGGAAGCCGCGTCGCCGGGTGCGAAAACCGATTGCAGACAGGGAAGGGCAAACGTTCCTTCCGAGAAGACAACGGACACCGGAGCGGGAATCACGCAATCAAGCGCGGTCTGTTTCATTGGGGTCAGACTCCTTTCAGTCTTTGAGCAGCAGCTCCTGATCCTCAGGAAGAGTGCCGGTATTTTCGATGACCTTCATTTTCGTCCATTTTCCGCCGCGGTAGCGCCAGTAGAAGATGAAGCCCGCGGTGATGACGTAAACCACGCAGACCATCCAGATGATCCAGACGGAAACCCCGAAATGGGCGAGCAGGGCGGAGGGCAGCGCCAGCATGACCGCCGCCAGGGAGGCGCCCGTGACCATCGCGAAAAAAGTGTCGCCCGCCGCCTTGATGGCGTTGCAGTAAACGATGAAGAGTCCGTCGAACAGCAGATAGGCGGAAATGAAGAACAGCATGATTTTCGTGTTGTGGATGACTTCCGGACTGGTCTTGGAGAAGATCCAGAGAATCCATTCCGGCCGGACCACGAACAGAATCGCCATGATTCCCATGTAAAGGAGAGTCAGCGTCCGGGCGCTCCGGACGGAACGTTTCGCGTGCGGAATGTCGCCCGCGCCGACCGCCTGCCCGACCAGAATCGCGACGGTCTGGCCGATTCCGAGGATCGGCGTGAACGCAATGGAATTGAGTGCGAAGGCAACGCTTGAGGCGGCCTGGATCGTGACGCCGTACTGTCCCAGCACCACAATGAACACATTGAAGGAAGCCAGGTCGATGAAGAACTGAACGCCGTTCGGCGCTCCGTAGCGCATCATCCGGACGAGAAGCTCCCGGTCGAAGATGTTCGAACAGGTGTTGAAGTGACGGCGCGAACTCTTCGGCACGAAGAAGAACAATGCATACACCAGAAGCCCGGCGAGAGCGGAAAGGTTGGTTCCCCACGCCGCGCCCGCGATCCCGAGTTCGGGACATCCCCAATGTCCGAAGATCAGCGCATAATTGAAGGGGATGTTCAACGCCGTGATGAATATGCTTACCGCCATGACCATGCCCGTCTTGCCGCGTCCGCTCCAGAAACAGCTCAACGCCGTGTTGAGGAACAGCAGGATGCCTCCGGCGCTCAGCAGCTTGAAGTAGACGATTTCTTCTTCCACCACCTCCGGCGCATGTCCGAACTGCTTGAAGAGCCACTCTCCCCAGAACCATCCGGTGAAGACCAGTGCGCCGCCGATGAGGGAAAGAAAGATTCCCTGCCAGACGGCGGTTCCGACCCGTCGGTTGGCTCCGGCTCCGGAATACTGCGCTACGAAGGAGCCGGTGTAGGAGATGATCCCGAAGAAAAAGCAGCACACCGTGAAGGAGGTCAGCCCGGCGGCGAAAGAGCCGGCCACCGCTTTTTCGGAATACCATGCGAGCATGGCCCGGTCGGAAAAAAGGTTGATCGCGTGGGCCGACGACGCGAGGATCAGGGGCATGGCGATTTTCAAAACTTCCAGCAGGCCGCCATTGTGCGAGAGGAATTCGTTCCTTTGAATTTTCATGAAAACACTTTATTACCGTACTTTGAAGTCACGCTTGATTTCGAGGTCCGCCTGGCGTTTGCGGAGAGTCTCTCTTTTGTCTTCGAATGCTTTGCCTTTGGCCGTGCCCAGCTCCAGTTTGATCTTGCCG
>CAYWZD010000736.1:0-2032 GCA_964462755.1 uncultured Victivallales bacterium
ATGAATTATTACGATGTCTTCCCGAGAATGGTTCCCGCGGACAAATCGTCCGAAATCCGGATTCGGCCCTGTTTCGAACACGCCGCTTTTCCCGCTCCGGAACGTCTGAAAGTCTACGGCGTTCCCGTGGACGGCTATTATCCGGACGGCACGTGCCGGAACTACAGCTGGGACGAAAGCACCCGGCAGCCTCTTCAGTGGCGTCTTGAAAACGGCACACTGATCGTAAACGGATTTTTCGCCGGAGAGCAGGAACAGATCATCACCGTGGAGATCGCCGGCGACAAAGATCCTTCCGTGAAGACGGTGCGCGAATTCCGCATCTATTCGCTGAAAAAAGACCTGTATGCACTGCGTCCGTTCAAGGGGGATTTCCATATCCATACCACGCGTTCGGACGGCAGGGAATGTCCGACCTATGTTGCGGCCCATTACCGTCGGCACGGATTCGACTTCATCGCCGTGACCGATCACCGGGCTTATGAACCCTCGCTGGAAGCGATCGGCTTCTGGAAGAAATTCGAACTCGATTTTCAGCTTTTCCCGGGAGAAGAGGTCCATTCGCCGGAGAACCCGGTCCACATCATCAACTTCGGCGCGAAACAGAGCATCAATGAACTCTTCCGCTCCAACGAAAAGAAATACCGCCGGGAAGTCAAGGCGATTCAGGACAAGCTGCCGCCGATGGAATCCGGGCTGGACACCTTCCCGGTGGCCGCCTCGGAATGGGTCTTCGACCGCATCCGTGAAAACGGGGGACTCGCGGTCTTCTGCCATCCCTACTGGTATGCGACGCAGAACGTCATCTGCGAGGCGCTGACCTCGGCCATCTTCCTCCGCCGCAAATTCGACGCTTTCGAGCTGATCGGGGGATTCTACAAGCATCAGTCCCGCTCCAACAACTTCCAGGTGGCGCGCTGGGCGGAAGAGCTGTCCCGGGGGAACCGCTTCCCGGTGGTCGGCCTGAGCGATTCGCACGGCACCAGCCATTTCGAAGAAGGCAAGGAGAAAACCTTTACGGACAGTTCGGACCGCGATCTTTTCGACTGGCATTTCACGATCGTTTTTTCCGAAAAGAACAGTGTTCCCTCCATCGCGGAAGCGGTGCGGAATTTCCGCTCGGTGGCCGTCTGCCGCTACGGCGGCGAACGCCCGAATCTTTACGGAGATTTCCGGATGGTCAAATACGCGGACTTCCTGCTCCGTGAATACTTCCCGATCCAGAAAAACATCTGCGATCCCGAAGGCGCGCTGATGCTGGCGCACGTCGCGGGCGATCCAAACGCCGAGCCTGCCCTGAAAGCGCTCCGGAACCGGACCGCCGTTTTCCGCGAAGAAAGTTTCAGGAAGTGGTAAGATGTCATTTTTCGCCTTTGTCCTGATTTTCTTCTCGGTGTTCCTCCATGTGGCATGGAACATGATTTCCAAGAGCACGAAACCCTCGATGGCTTTCTACACCTTGATGTCCGCGACCGCTTCCGCGATCTGGCTTCCGTTCTTTCTGCTGTCCAACATCCACCTGCCGGAACTCCCGTGGAAATTCCATGTTTTTCTCTTTTCCAGCATCATCGGGGAAGTGCTGTATGTCTTCGGGCTGGCGCGGGCCTACCGATGGAACGACATTTCGCTGGTCTACCCGGTGGTGCGTGCACTTCCGGTACTGATGATCACCGCCGTGACGATTCTGTTCGGCCTTGGAAAAACGCCCGGCGCAATCGCCATTTTCGGAATGGTCCTGATTACAGTGGGATGTTTCCTGATGCCTCTCATGAAGTTCTCGGATTTTTCCCTGAAACATTACCTCAGTCCGGTCACCGGATTCATTCTGCTGGGTGCGCTCGGCACAACCCTGTATACGATTTTCGACAGCAGCGCGATCAAAATCATCCGGGAGGGCGCGGGACGGATCAGCATTCTTGACACGCTCGGATATCTCTTCCTGATCGAGTTAGGCCTCACGATCGGAGAGCTGCTCGTGGTGGTGACGAACCGGACGGAACGGGCGCTTTTCAAAAAGATGTTCGGGCGGACC
>CAYWZD010000737.1:0-2021 GCA_964462755.1 uncultured Victivallales bacterium
TATAGATGGTGGCCGGAAGAATGATGTCGTTGAATTCCAGTCCATACTGGATGACGCCCATTCCCACCTGCCGGATGTTTCCCGCACAGTTGATTCTCTTGGCCGTATTTCGCGCCCGGTTCAAGGCCGGAAGCAGCATCCCGGCCAGAATGGCGATGATCGCAATAACGACGAGGAGCTCAATCAACGTGAAAATGTTTTCCCGCGCAATCATTTTGTTCGTCCGAATGCTCATTTTTCAAATCTCCTTTCAAATATCTTATCGGTTGATAATCAAGCTGCAGGGTAAAATGCATTTCATGACGGGATAGTCCGGATCGAATGTTTTTTTCCGGAGATATTCGACGCCCATTTCTCCCATTTCGAGCAGGGGCATTTTAACATAATTGCAGATATGAGCCTGATCGGGATGCGCCAGAGAGACATCATCGAAAACAAAGGCATCGATGTCGCTGCTTTTTTTCCCGGTGCACCGGACGAATTCCTGCATGAATATCTGATACATTGCATAATTTGTGCAGAAGACTGCGGAAAAATGATTTCCGCGGATAAAAGATTCCATTCTGTCCGGAATCCGCATTTCTTCATGATAAAGCCGCAGATGTTCCGGAACGGGAAGGTTCATTTTCCGGTAGGCATTTTCCCAGCCGCGCATTCGAAATAGGGAGGAAGAATGAACCCGCTGACCGCCGATCAGGGCAACATCCTTGTGCCCGTAGCGCAGAAAATATTCAACCGCCTTCTCCGCTTCCGCCGTATGGTTCACCCCGACCCAGGCAATCCCGGGCAAGTTGGAGGTCCGGTTGACATGAAGGATCTGAACTTTCTGCGCCAGCAGTTTCTCATACGCGCTGTCCGGGAGAAGATCCCGGACCAGCAGCAATCCGTTCACGGAATTGCTGAGAATCCCCTTTTCCAGGTCCGAATTCGTCTGGAGGGTCAGCGACACATTTTTTCCATAGGACGAAGTAAAGATGCCTTTGTATATTTGTGAATAGTAAAAAGCGGAGGAATCCAGACTGTCCGTGCCTATGATGAACTGCTTTTCCGTCATGGCGTCTTCCTTCGTCGGAAGCGAACGGACGAACGTTCCTTTCCCCGCGCGTTTTTCGAGAAGACTCCTGGTGCAGAGTTTTTCCAGAATTCTGCGTACGGTCGGCCGGCTGATGGCATATTGTTCAGACAGTTCATTTTCGGACGGAATCGCCATTCCCGGCTGGAGTTCTCCACCGGTGATCTTCCGAGTCAGATCATCATGCAATTTCTGTGAACTGATGCTTCTTATCATGATGTTTACCTGTTATGTTTACATGTTATATTATAATCCTTTTTTTCTCATTGTCAAGTAGGGAGAAAGCAATTTTCAAAGAAATACATGAAAAAAAAGGAAGCATGACAGGCTCAGGCAATGCCGCTGTATCCGGGCTGAAGCGCACGGTTGAAATAGGCGGTGATCTGTTCGGCGGACATTCGTTTGAACTTGATCATTCGAACCATGGACATTCCGGCCGGGACCCGGTTGCTCAGCCGCATCGACAGAATCTCTTCCAGCGGTCCGACGAAGTCGTCATACAGACGGTAATGGCACAGCAGTTTTGAATTGAACTCGTCGTCTCCGTATTTTGAATCGCCGACAGTTCCAATGGTTTTCAGTCCGGCGAGCATGCCGGTCTCGCGCATGCGTTCGAAAAGGGCAAAAGCAACCATATTGTTGTCGATGAACATCGCTTCCGGCGCAAAACCGGAATTTTTCAGCTGGCTGAACAAATCATCGGCGACTGTCCGATTGTCGAAATTTTCCGCTGTCGCCGTGAATACTCGCTTCTTCTGCGGCGGCAGCATGGCCGCGGCTTCCAGAAGGGCCTGATTGCGGCGGCGCACGATCCGGTGCGGGGGCTGACGGACGAAGAAGGCTGTTTTTTCCGGTGCGGTTCGCAGCAGTTCGTCCGACATGGTGCGCACGGAACCGTATTCGTCGAAAAAGACGGCGTCGCCCGGAATGTCGGTGAATTCATGGTCGA
>CAYWZD010000738.1:0-2019 GCA_964462755.1 uncultured Victivallales bacterium
TCGAAAGCCTTCAGCCGGTCCGTCCGGACGACAGGAAGTTCCTCCGCGACGCCGTAACCCGCGCCCGTTTCTGGGGACGCGCCTTCCTCGCGTATCCCGTCCGCTGCGAAGAATATTTCAAGCTGGATCACGAAACCCGTATGACAACCATCGTCCAGAAGTTCTCCTACCGCCGGATCGAGGACGCCTGGCACACGCCTCCGCTCGAACTGGCGCCCCTCCCCCCGGTGCTTCCCCTCTGCGAAATGATGAAAAACACGGAGGAACCGGTCGACTTCCTGTTCCCGACCAAGTTCGGCCCCCTCCACGGCATGTTCGGCAATACTTCCTCCTACAGCATCCCCTTCATGCCCTCCGCCCGGAAATTTCCGCTCCGGGATACTTCGGACACCGCCCCCGGAAAACTGATGAAAAAGTGCATGAAGGAATATTTCGACTTCGCCGGACAATTTCCGGAAACGACACAGGCCTACCCGTATGCGGGCGCCCTGATGGAGCCTTACGCCCTGGCGACCACCCTTCTCAATTTCATGGAGGAAAAGGATCGGGAACGTCTGCGAGCCCTCGCGGCGGAACGCCTCAAAGGCGTCTGCAATCCGGAACGGACCTACGATTATCCTGTCATCGATCACGGGTTCATGATGAAGACAATGCCCGACGACAAAGGAGTCATCGACATTTACGCCGATCCCGCCATGCGCCACCGCCGCCTGTGGAATTGGTACGAACGTACGGAACCTTTCACCGGAACGAAATACCATATCTGCTATCTGAACGTCTGTCTTTTCAGCTGTGAACTCATCAAGGAGGGGACGCGGGAAGAAATCGCCGGACTGAATTTTCCGCTCATCGAAAACGACTGGGGCGCGGGACTCACTTTCTACTATATGTATCTCTGCGCCCTGGCATCCGGCAGTTTCGAAGACATCCGCCGGAACTGGCCCCTTCTGAAAAGCGGCTACAGTTTCTTCGAGAAAATGCACGACTGGGCCTGTCTCGGAAGCGGCTACAGCGACAACGCCATCTCCTGGGTGGAAGGCGCCAACTACGGAGCCTTCACCTCCTTCATCAACATGTCCGAGGCGGTCGGCGACCAAGAATCGTATGAACGCGCCGTCTATCTGGCCTCGAAACAGTTCGCGCTCCGCATGGCCGTCATCCACGCATCGCAGAACCATTTCAGCAAATATTACGGAGTCGCCCCCTGGCACATCGCGAAATGCCTCCATGAGGAATCCAACCCCGCCTACCAGTTCCAGACGGTCCCCTCCGATCTCTGGCGCAGGAAGTTCCGCCCGGACGGCATCTACAACCTCACCACGGAAGGCATTTACCCAGAAATATTCACCGCCATGAGGGAATTCCATCCGAAGGAGACGGAAGTCATCATGAACCTCCTGCGGGAAGCGCTCGCGGACGGCATGGGCAATCCCGACAACACCTGGGGCGTCATGCAGCAGACCGCTTCCATGCTGATCGACATGGCGCTGAATCCGGAAGTCCCGACGAAAAAACTCCTTGCGGAAATCAAAGCCGCGAAAAAGCGCAGGACGTTCATGAAGAAGTGGCGCGGAATCCATATCTTCAGTCGCCGCCTCCCGGAACATTATCTGGAAGCCCAGCTTCTCGCCTGGGACGCGATGAAGCGTCATCCCCTCTGGCTCGAACACTGGGAAGACCTCCGGATTCTCACCGCAGACTGGCAGACGCACCGTGCGGAAATCGTATTTCAACAAAACGGGAAGCAGCCGAAAATCCGTTTCGGCATCCGGAAAAAACCGTCGAAGGTTCTCCTGAACGGGAAAAAACTTCCGTTCACGCACCGGAAATCCGAAAAACAGATCGAGCTTACGCCCGGTGAGTCCGGAAAACTGGAAATCCTCTTTTCCTGAAAGTGCGGGAATCCCGCTGGCATTCCGCGGAGGACGGTGCTATCTTATCCGTCCTCCGCTTCCTTTTTTCCGCGAAGGGAGGGGAATCAAGCCGAAACGGAAAGAGGACCAATGAACCGTCCCCGGA
>CAYWZD010000739.1:0-2017 GCA_964462755.1 uncultured Victivallales bacterium
GGTCCTCCCGATCTGTTCCGTGCGCAAGATCAGCTATGCGACCTTCTCGATCGCCATCTGGAGTGTCGGGCGCACCCTCAAGGTAGTGGAAATGGGAAACCCGGAAATGATCTATCTCCGGGATGGCAAAGAACTGGAAGTGCCGACCAAAGTCTACTCCTCGGAGCAATGGGAAAACCGCTGTATCCGGGTTTCGGAAATCTACCCGAGAGAGGAAGACCGGGTCGTGCTGATGTCGGACGGAATCAGCCAGAGCGGAATGGGAACGGAACAATATCCGCTGGGACTCCGCCGCTCCGGATGCGCGGAATACTGCCGGGAACTGCTGGCGGAAAAACCGGGAATCTCCGCGCGGGAAATGTCCTTCTCGATCGTGGACAAGGCGCTCTCCGCCGAAGAGAACCGTCAGCCGTCGGACGACATGAGTTGCGTCACCCTGCATTTCCGTCAGCCGCGGACGCTGGAAGTGGTCACCGGCCCTCCGTTCCACGAAGATCAGGACAAGGCCTGGGCGGACCGGGTCGACTCCTTCCGGGGGATGAAAGTGATCTGCGGCGGAACCACTTCCAAAATACTCGAACGGGAACTGAAACGGAAATTGAGCGTCCGGATGCTGCGCGGCCGCGGACGGCAGAACTTTCCTCCGGCCGCGGACATGGAAGGCTTCGCCCTCGTCACGGAGGGAATCATCACCCTGACGCGAACGGCCCAGATTCTGGAAGACCGGGAGGCTCCGCTTCCGGAGGACCCGGCCTCACGGCTCGCGGCGCTTCTGCGGGATCACGATTCGATCACGTTCATGGTCGGAACGAAGGTCAACGAGGCGCACCAGGACCCGTCGATCCCGGCGGACATCGAATTGAGGCGGGCGGTCATCAAGAGACTGAATGACATATTGCGCGAAAAATATCTGAAAGAAACCAATATCATATATACCTGAATAAAATCAGTAAGGAGGAATCAATGGATAAAGCGAAAGTCGCCGCTGAAATGGCGGACCGCATGAAGGACGCGGAAGAAGTCCTCAAAGCCAACAATTACGACAAGACCCGGCTCGTGCCGATCCTTCAGGGAGTCCAGGAAAAATACCGCTGGCTCTCCCAGGACCTGCTCAGCTATGTGGCACGCGCGGTCGGACTTCCTCCCGCGAGAGTCTACGGAGTCGCCACGTTCTACGCGCACTTCACCCTCAAGCCGAAAGGCAAGCACATCATCAAGCTCTGCGACGGCACTGCCTGCCATGTGAAGGGTTCCACGAAACTGCTGGACGCCCTCCGCAACAAACTCGGAATCAAGGAAGGCGAGGACACCAGCCGGGACGGTCTTTTCACGGTCGACACGGTCAGCTGTCTCGGCGCCTGCGGACTCGCCCCCGTGCTGGTGGTCGACACCGAAGTCCACGGACAGGTCAAGCCCGAACAGGTGGACGCCATCCTCAACGCGGTTCTTGAAAAAGACAAAAACGTGACGAAATAAGGAGCGGAAACCATGTGCAACAAAACCATCGATATCGGCGTATGCGCCAAGGAATACAATGAAAAGCTGTCCGCCCTCAAGAAGCGGATCGTGATCTGCGCCGGAACGGGATGCGTCGCCAACGGCTCCCTCGTTTTCCGCGACGCCCTGATCAAGGAACTTGAAAAACACAATCTCAATGTCAATACCAACCTCGAAAAAGAGGATGTCAAGAAGGACAGCCACTACGTGTCCGAGAGCGGATGCCAGGGATTCTGCCAGATGGGCCCGCTGGTCCGCATCGAACCCGACGGCATTCTCTATACCAAGGTGAAAGCCTCGGACGCCGCCGAGATCGTCGAAAGAACCATCCTCAAAGGGGAAGCCATTGAACGGCTCCTCTACCAGAGCCCGATCGACGGAAAGCACTATCGCGGCGACCATGACATCCCGTTCTACAAGCGCCAGCACCGCATCGTTCTGGCCAACTGCACCATCGAACCGGCGAGCATCAGCGAATACATCGCCCGCCGCGGCTACGAGGGCGCGAAGAAGGCCTGGA
>CAYWZD010000740.1:0-2008 GCA_964462755.1 uncultured Victivallales bacterium
AGAAACGTCGCCGATAATATCGCCCATGTTTTCGTCCGGGGTGGTGATTTCCACCTTCATGATCGGTTCAAGAAGCATCAGTCCGGCCTTGCGGGCGGCGTCCTTCAGCCCCATGGACGCGGCAATTTTGAATGCCATTTCAGAGGAGTCGACCGGGTGGAAGGACCCGTCGAGGATGTCCACATGGAAGTCGGTCAGGGGATAGCCGGCGAGAACACCGGTCTGAGCCGCTTCACGGATACCCTGTTCGATCGGCTTGATGTATTCCTTGGGAATGTTGCCGCCGACGACCTTGTTTTCGATCGTGATGCCATGACCGCGTTCCTTGGGCTCAAGGCCGAGGATGCAGTGGCCGTACTGACCGCGTCCGCCAGACTGACGAACAAACTTGGAATCGGCTTCCGCCTTCTTCTGGACGGCTTCGCGGTAAGCCACTTCGGGCTGACCGGCATTGGCTTCCACGTTGAATTCGCGGCGGAGGCGGTCCATAATGATTTCGAGGTGAAGCTCACCCATTCCGGAGATGATGGTCTGACCGGTTTCGGTATCGCTCTTCATGGTGAAGGTCGGGTCTTCGTCGGCCAGAGCTCCCAGAGCGCCGTAGAGTTTGTCGCGGTCACCGGAAGTCTTGGGCTCGACAGCGATCGAGATGACGGGTTCGGGGAAATGCATGGATTCGAGAACAATCGGCGTGGATTCATCGCAGATGGTATCGCCGGTCGTCACGTTTTTCAGACCGACGGCGGCAGCGATGTCGCCGCAGAAAATTTCTTCGCATTCCTCACGATGGTTGGCATGCATGAGGAGAAGACGTCCGAGACGCTCGCGCTTGCGGGTTCTCGGGTTGTAGACCGTCACGCCGCGGACCGCTTCGCCGGAATAGACGCGGAAGAACACCAGACGGCCGACAAACGGGTCGCTCATGATCTTGAAAGCGAGTGCGGAGAAGGGTTTTTCATCGCCGACCGTGCGGACTTCGGGCTGTTCCGTGTCGGGATTCAGACCGCGGGTTTCCCAGATATCCACAGGGGACGGCAGATAGGTGATGACGGCATCCAGCAGGAGCTGAACACCCTTGTTCTTGAAGGCGGTGCCGCAATAAGCGGGAACGAGTGTGCCGGTAACGACAGCCTTGCGGAGGGCTTCCTTGACCATCTCATTGGAGGGAACCTGATCATTGAGGAAAACTTCCATGACCGACTCGTCCACTTCGGCAACGCACTCGATCAGGTAGCTGTGTTTCTCTTTGAGGAGATCGGCGAGATTGGCGGGAACGGGAATCTCGGTGACATTCTGTCCTTCGTCGCCGGTAAAGGAGTAGGCTTTTTCAGTGAGGACATCGATGAGACCGGAGAATTCGGATTCGGCACCGATGGGAATCACCATGGGAACCACGGAGGCGCCCAGCTTCTTGTGCATGTCGTCCACGACTCTGAAGAAGTTCGCGCCGGTACGGTCCATTTTGTTGACGAAAGCAATGGTGGGGACCTTGTATTTCTTGGCCTGGCGCCAGACGGTTTCGGTCTGGGGCTGAACACCGCCCACCGCGCAGAAGACAGCGACAGCGCCGTCGAGCACGCGCAGAGAACGTTCCACCTCGGCAGTAAAATCGACGTGCCCTGGGGTGTCGATCAGATTGATGCGATGGTTCTTCCAGAAGCAGGTGGTTGCGGCAGAAGTAATGGTAATCCCGCGTTCCTGTTCCTGAACCATCCAGTCCATGGTGGCGCTGCCCTCATGAACCTCACCGATCTTGTGATTCACACCCGTGTAGAAAAGGATGCGTTCGGAAAGGGTTGTCTTGCCGGCATCGATGTGGGCCATGATGCCGATGTTCCGGGTAGAGGCGATCGGAGACTTCCGGTTGGGAGACTCCTTATAGTCGATATTTACTTGTCGTTGTGCTGTCATATTTTATTTCATCTTGACTTCGCTGATCCGCTGGGGAGGCTTTTCATTACCATCTGTAATGAGCAAAAGCTTTGTTGGCCTGCGCCATCTTGTGCGT
>CAYWZD010000741.1:0-2007 GCA_964462755.1 uncultured Victivallales bacterium
GGATATCGTGGCTCATCCGGTGTGGGGAATCCGCAACCGGACGGACAGAGGATATCTCGGAAAAATCCGCCGGATGCTGGAAGAGGCGGGATTGCATACCCCCGCCTGCCATGCCTTCTGGGGACAGGCGTCCGATCTGGCGTATCCGGATGAAACGGCGCGCAGACAGAGCATGGCGCAGCACAGCGAATTTCTCATGGAACTGGCGGAAATGGGCGTGAAAACCTATACGATCCATCTGGGGAACGGTCCGGAAATCGAAAAGGAACTGGCTTGGAGTCAGATCCGGAAATCCGTGGATGATCTGCTCCCCGCCGCGGAAAAGACAAAGATTGTTCTGGCCCTTGAGAACGGGCATGATTCTTTTGAGGAACTGGAACGCCTGACACGTCTGGTTGAAGATTCTGGAAGTCCTTATGTCGGAATGTGTTATGATACGGGACACGCCCATTGTTATACGCCGGAAGGCTGGAGGGCGGTTCTGAAACTGATGCGGCCCCATATTGCGACCTGTCACATGCACGATAACTTCGGGTCATTCGACGACCATAATCCCCCCGGCGGCGGGACGCTTCCGTGGCCGGAGCTTGTCCTGGAACTCAAGGCATGCCCGAAAATGCTTCATGCCGAAACGGAGTCCGGGGACTGGTCCCGCGCTTCCTGGGAAAAATTCCGTGCTGTCTGGGAGGCTTGCCGATGAGTGTTTCCCTGTGAGAAAACAGGAAAATATATTTGTTCCAATTTACCACCCCCTAAAAAAGGAAAAAAAATGAAGAACCGGATTTCTTTCCTCCTCATCCCTGTTCTCGCGTTCGGGTTGACCGACCTGATCGCCGAAGAGAGTGCCACAGACGTCTCCTCCGCAACCACGAAGACCACCGAAACAACTAAAAAGACCACGATAGTGGATACTGACAATCCGTTTGCCGCCCAGCAGAAAAAGATCGAAGAGGCCCAGAAGGTGCTGAAGGGAAGCAAGCGCAGCAACAAGAAAAGCTATGAAGAGAAACTGCTGAAGGAACAGGAAGCGCTCAAAAAACAGCTGAACGAGAAGTTGACGCCCCTGAATAAGAAGGCAGAGGAACTTCAGTCCAAGCTGACCCTCTACAAGGAGAAAAATTCCAGCAAGGCCGAGAGCACCCAGAAGGAACTGGACAAGGTTCAGGCGGAAATCAAGCGTCTGCAGTCTCTTGCCGCTGTCGATAAATGGTGTTCTTCCTCCAAGGATTCTTCCAGCCAGAATAAGAAAACCGAGAGCAAGAAAAACACAAAGAAATCCAAGAAAAATATCTGAGTTTCTTTGACAGAGCGGAGGCGCGATGCCTTTTGAATGGATTCATGTTCTTTATGCCGTCGGCCTGCTGACGGCCATTCTGGTTGTCATCCTTCACATCCTCTTTACGATGCGGGATGACACCGAACGCGCCTCCCTCTGGATTATTCTTGTCGTCGTCCTTCCTGTTTTCGGGGTCGTTCTGTATCTTTTCGCCGGAGTCTCCCGCCGGAACACCCTCGGAAAAAAGATTTCGCGGTCCGTGGAAAAATTCTTCTTCCAGAGAAACGCGGCCGAGCACAACGACCTGAAAAGCTACCGGGAGGCGATCACCCGTTTCATCGGAAACGATCCGCATGAGCCGGAGACCATGAACTACAACCGGATGCTGAACCGCCTTCTCGGCGCGGCCGGCTCCGGTTTTTCCTCCGGAGGGGACGATTTTTCCGGAGTCATGCAGGGAACCACTTCGCTTTCCGGCAACAAGGTGGAGCTCTTCTGCGACGGCACGGACGCCTATCCGGCGATGCTCGACAGCATCCGTTCCGCCCGCAAAAACATCAACCTCCAGAGTTTCATCTTCGCGGATGACCGGATCGGACGCGAAATCATGAACGCCCTGATCGAACGCGCGCGGGCCGGAGTCGATGTCCATGTCCTTTTCGACAAATTCGGCAGTCTGCCTTCCTCCTGGTTCCTGCTGCGCTGCCGTTCCAAACGTCTTCCGAACCTGA
>CAYWZD010000742.1:0-2005 GCA_964462755.1 uncultured Victivallales bacterium
TTCGCGAAAAGCTCGGAGTCGAACTCAAATATATCCTGCTTCTGGAAGTCGTCAAGACGGCGGAAGCGTTGAGTGATGCGGAAATCGCGCCCGCTCTGGCTCTGATCCGTGCGGAAAGCCGCAGGATCGACGGTCCGAGTGAAGCCGAGCTGAAGAAGTCGGCCGCGCTCTATGCCGCCGTCCAGAAAATGAAGGTGAAATTCGGGGTGGAGACCTTCGCCATGCGCTGCTGGCCCGAGGTCAACATGAACGAACTTTACGGGATCGGCGTCTGTTCCACGATCGGCACGCTGACCAACAACGACACCGTGACCGCGTGCGAGGGCGACGTCTACGGGGCGGTCCTCATGCGAATTCAACGGGAGCTGACCGGAAGTGCACCGTTCTTCTGCGACCTGATCGTCTGCGAGGGCGACTACGGCATCACATGGCATTGCGGCGCGGCTCCGTGCACGCTCTGCAAGGAAAACTATGAGTCGCGTCTCCGCAAGAGTTCGATCATCGACGGCGGCGACGTCAAGGGGCTGACCAACGAATTTCCGCTCAAGACCGGGCGCGTCACGCTGGCGCGTCTGGGCGAGGTCCGCGACGGGACCGGTTTCCGCATGCTGATTGCGACTGGCGACGGAATCGATACGGATTTGTGCGTGCGCGGCAATCCGCTGAAAATCCGGTTCGACGCCGGATGCGACAAGCTCCGGGAAGTCATCATCGGACAGGGGTTCGAACATCATTTTTCCCTGGCCTACGGCGACATCTCGCGGGAGCTTCAGCAGTTCTGCAAACTGATGGACATCGAACCGGTCGTCGTCTCCTGAACGGCCGTTCACCGGGGAGTGGGGACGACCGTCCGGAAACGTCTGTCTTACTTGGCGGGGAGGGCGGTTTCCTTTACCCCGGAGAAGTCGTCGAAATACACTTCCGCGACGCCGGGCTGGAACTCAATCGCAATCCGGGCGAAGCAGACCGGCCCCTTGAGTTTCGAGCCGGAGATGGTATAGTCCTTTTTGACCCACTCCGTGCTGTCAAGCTCGGTCACGGGATCCATGTAGGTGCTGATGTATTTTTTGTCTTTGGCGTAGGTATAGAACCCGACCCTGTATTTGCCTTTTCCCTTCACGTAAAAGGACATCTTGAAGGTGTCCGCCGCGGGGTCCGCGGGAATCAGCGCGCGGGAATAGAGCGAGACGAACCCTTTTGCCGTATTGGTGATCTTCATGCAGTTTCCGGAACGCCCGCCGGGAGACTTGGCGATGACGCCTCCCGGACAGCGTTTCATCATCCCCGCGTTTTCACACCACCAGCCGAAAACCTGATCGAACGAATTGTCATTCTTGATCTCAAGGGACTCGACTTCGGCGGCGGACAGTCCGGACGCGCACAGCGAGAAGGCGGCAAAAGCGACGGCAAATTTTTTCATCATGGGAATCTTTTCCTTTCTCAAGTTTTTTCAGCAGGTATTATTATAACTCACCTGAAAGCATTTTTAAAACGGTTTTCCGAATTTCACATTACCTTTTTCACGTCCGGTTGCTTCATTGAATGTGAACCGCCTCGGCATCGTTCGCCGGAATCGTCAGCGTGAATTCGGAAGCGTCGGGGAAAGTTTTGCCCGCATAATAAGCCTTCGCCTTCTCTCCGCCCTTGAGCGAAAGGCTGCGGACCGTCACCGTCTTCGGCTTGTCGGTCTCATTGAACAACAGCACGAGACGTTCCTTTCCGAGCGTCAGGACAAGCATATCCGGGTATGCGATATCCTTCGATTCGGCCAGCTTGTCGCTGCGGACGCCGTCATGGAAAATCTTTTCGTATTCGGAGATCATGCGGGTGGCTTCCCCGACGTAATACTTGACGCCGCTGACCATTTCCAGCGGATTCTGGAGATCGTAACCTCCTTGGAGCGTGGCGAGAATGCGGATTGACTGTCCCTTCCAGGTCTTCGGCTGGATGTAGCCGTCGTCGGACATGACGTTGAACTTGAGCCAGCCTTCCTTCTGTTCGGTGT
>CAYWZD010000743.1:0-2004 GCA_964462755.1 uncultured Victivallales bacterium
GAACCCAAACTAACTGGACCAAAACCAGTTGTGCTACCGTTACACCACGGGGTAAGCCGAAAACGAGTTTTTACTATACGCTTTTTCTGTGATTTTTCCAGCTGCAAAACAGAAAAAAATTACTTTTCCTTTTCTGGACGCATTACCCATTTCTGGACGGCAAGGTAACCTGCCACAAATACCGCGAGGAATACGAAAACCCAGAGGTAATGCCTGGAAATCAAATCTTTTCCCTTGACTACCATTTCCAGCGGAGTCATGTTTCCCGCAAGATGTCCCAGATACCAGCCCACGAGAGCCAGAACGGTCGTCCAGATGCCGGCGCCCAGCGCGGTCCAGAAGGTGAAGCTCCAGAAATTCATTTTGGAAAGGCCCGCCGGAATGGAAATCAGCTGCCGGATGGCGGGCAGGAGACGGCAGACGAAGGTTGTCAGTTCGCCGTATTTCCGGAAGATTTCTTCCGCCCGGTTCAGGTGGGGTTCCGAAAGGAAGAAGTATTTTCCGTATTTGTGGAGGAAGGGGCGTCCGAGCCATGCGGCGAGATAGTAATTGATGTATGCGCCCAGCATGGAGCCGATCAACCCGAAGAGGATGGCCAGCACGATGTCCAGCCACGGAATGCCGGTGGTCAGTTCTCCGCGGTAGGCCAGGAATCCGGCCGGAATCATGACGACTTCGCTGGGAAATGGAATGAAAGAACTTTCAATGGTCATGAAAAGGAAAATCAGGATGAAGCCCCAGAATGCGGCGTGCTGAATGGCAAACTCGATGTGCGACGCAATGAATTCTGCTGACATGGAAACTCCTTGAATAATTTCAAAAAATAATTATGAAATAGGAAAAAACATGATACATTACACCGGAAAGAGGTCTTTGTCCAGTTGACGAGTTGAATAATTATTTGGAAAGAACGTTTTTTATGCATGGGATCGCATTTCATCTATTCGGCATGCCGATTCACTGGTATGGAATTTGTGTGGCAACCGGTTTTCTGGTTTCCCTGTTCGTAATGCAATATAAACGCAAGTATGCGGGATTGACTTCGGATCAGGTTTTCGATCTCGGGATCATCGTGGTGGTGTGCGGCATTCTCGGCGCACGCCTCTTTTATGTAGTCCAGTTCCACAGTCAGTTCGAGGGCAACTGGCTGAAGGTCTTCCGGATCGATCAGGGGGGGCTGGTGTTCTACGGCGGCTTTATTCTTGCGGTTCTCACGATCTGGGGTTACTGCCGCTGGAAAAAACTCTCGATTCTCCGAATATTTGACATCTGCGCCCCGGCCATGGCGCTCGGGCATGCTTTCGGGCGGATCGGATGTTTCATGCAGGGGTGCTGTTTCGGGGCTCCCTGCCGCATCGGGGTCGTTTTCCCGCCGGGATCGGCTCCTGCCGAACGCTATCCGGATATGGGATCGGTGGTCCAGAACCTGAAGGTTTACGGGCAGGCGGTGGCTTCTTCGCAGTCGCTGTATCCGGTACAGCTTTTCGAGTCGTTCGGGAATCTGCTGCTGGGCCTTTTGCTGCTGTTCCTTTTCCGGAAAGTGAAAAAAACCGGACAAATTGCGGCATCCTACTTCATCGGCTACGGAATTCTGCGGTTCTGTCTGGAGTTCATCCGGGGCGACCATACGGATCATTTCCTTGGCCTGACGAGCGCACAGGTCATCGGTCTGACGATCATGGTGCCGGTCGGTCTTCTGTTCTTTTTCTATTTCGGGAAATACGGGAAAAATGTTGAAATCGAACCAGTTGACTCCGGAAAACAGTGAGTTCAAAGTTCCGCTTCAGTTTTCGGGACTGCGTCTGGACCAGTGCCTGACCCGGCTGATGCCGGAAAAATCGCGCAGCCGTTTTCAGTCCCTGATCCGCGGGAAAAGCGTCTTCGTGAATGGAACTCCTTGCGAATCCCCGAAATACACCGTTTCGGAAGGGGATGTCCTCCTCGTCAAAATGAGTGAGGAACCCGTTCCGGTCACATCCGCCGCTCCGGAAAACATCCCTCTGG
>CAYWZD010000744.1:0-2002 GCA_964462755.1 uncultured Victivallales bacterium
AGAATAAGGTAAAATCCACAATGGTCAAGATCAGACTGAAAAAAACAGGTGCGAAGAACTGGATCAGCTTCCGGGTGGTTGCGACGGATATCCGTTCCTCCCGCGACGGCTACACTCTTGAAACGCTCGGCTTCTACGATCCGAGACAGAGCAACGAAAAACTCGACGTCGAGCGGACCGAATACTGGATTTCCCAGGGTGCGCAGATGAGCGAAACGGTGGCCGACATCTACAAGCGCGCCAAAGAAGGAAAATCCAAGGTTCGCGGTGTTGCGGATCCTTATTCCAAGAAGAAAAATTTTAAGAAGGAAGCGGCCAAAGCCTGAGGACGGCCGGCAACGGCTGAGTAGACCGCTTTCCAAATCGTGAGAATATTCCGGGAAAAGCGGATTATGTTCAGGAGGCCCTGTTCCTGCGGAGAATTGTACCGTGGTTATCAAGGCATTAATGAAGTTGTTCGGCGCAGGCTCGGACAAGACCGAAGAAAAGGTCGCCGCACCTGGGCGTGAATCCTCCGGGAACGCGGGCGGACGCCCCGTCAGCGTGAAGGACCTGGAAGGCTTCGTGGCTTATGTGGTCAAGGCGCTGGTCGATTCCCCCGAAGAGGTGGAAGTCACCACCAAGGAAGAGGGTGACGACAAGGTCATCTGGATCACATGCAAAAAGGAAGACACCGGTAAGATCATCGGCAAAAAGGGCAAAACCATCATCGCGTTGCGCGCCCTGGTCGCCGGAGCCGCCGGAAGAATGCAGAACCGTGTGAAGGTGGAGGTGGCAGACTGAGACTCCGTATTGACATCGTTACCCTGTTTCCGGAAATCTTCTTCGGCCCGCTGGGTTCCAGCATTGTGGGAAGGGCCATCAAGGAAAACCGGGTAAGCATCAATACAGTCAATCTCAGGGAGTTCACCCATGACAGCCGTCAGACGGTGGACGACAAGCCTTTCGGAGGCGGACCGGGAATGCTGATGAAGCCCGAGCCCCTCTTCGAAGCGGTGGAATCGTTGAGAACGAAAGAATCGAAGGTGATTCTGACCGGTCCGCGGGGAGAGCGTTTCTCCCAGAAAATCGCGGCGGAACTGGCCGGGGAAAGCCATCTGATTTTTATTTGCGGACATTATGAAGGCGTGGATGAAAGGGTTCGGACACATCTCGCGGATCGCGAACTTTCGATCGGGGATTATGTCCTGACCAGCGGAAACCTTCCGGCCATGGTCATGTGCGATGCGGTGGTCCGGCTTCTGCCGGGCGCCCTCGGATGCGGCGACTCGGATGCGGATGAATCGTTTTCCACGGAATCCGGATTTCTCGAGTATCCGCAATATACGAGACCCGCGGACTTCCGCGGATGGAAGGTGCCGGAAGTGCTGCTTTCGGGCAACCATGCGCTGATCGAAAAATGGCGCAGGGACGAGGCGTTTCAGGAAACGATGAAGAAACGGCCGGACCTGCTGAAGAAGGAATTGAAATCGGAGGATTAAGAATATGAACGTGATCGACAAAATCGAAAAACAGCAGTGCCGGCAGGACATTCCGGAATTCAATGTCGGCGACACCGTCAGAGTCTACAACAAGATCGTGGAAGGCAGCAACGAACGCATTCAGCTCTTCACCGGCGTCGTGATCGCACGCGGCGGCAAAGGCATCCGCGAAATGTTCACCGTCCGCCGCGTTTCTTTCGGCATCGGCGTTGAAAAGGTCTTCCCGCTCCACACTCCCCGTATCGACAAGATCGAGGTCGAGCGCAAAGGTCATGTCCGCCGCGCCAAGCTCTACTATCTGCGCGACAAAATCGGCAAGAACGCCAAGGTCAAGGAGATGAAGTACAAAGGCATTGCCTGAGGTATTTCGTGTCCTCACCGGTAAAAAAGCGGTCCCGCTCCGTCAAGGAGAACAGGGCCGCTTTTTTTGAACTCCTCGCCTACGAGAAAATCCAGTGGGACGAGGGGTTTTCTTTTGTCGCGGGCGTCGACGAGGCCGGACGCGGCTGCATGGCGGGTCC
>CAYWZD010000745.1:0-1986 GCA_964462755.1 uncultured Victivallales bacterium
TTCTTTTTTTTCAACCCAACCCGAAAGGAATCGTATGCAAATCATCAACATGAAAGTCTCGGAGATTCACCCCTACGAGAAAAATCCGCGCTTCAACGATGGCGCGGTGGACGCGGTCGCGGCCAGTATCAAGGAGTTCGGATTCAAAAATCCGATCATCGTCGACAAAGACAATGTCATCATTGCCGGCCACACCCGGATGCTTGCCGCCAAGAAACTTGGTTTGGCGGAAGTCCCGGTGGTGGTCGCGTCCGACCTTACGCCGGAACAGGTTCAGGCGTTCCGCATCGCCGACAACAAGACCGGCGAAATCGCCGAATGGAATTATGACCTGCTGCCCTTGGAAATCAAGGAATTGCAGGAGGTCAATTTCGATCTGTCGCTTCTGGGATTCGACACGGAGGAGCTGGATCGCCTACTCAATGGCAATGCGGATGACACGGTCTCCGATGGCGAGACTGAGCCGGACGCCGTCCCCGATGTGCCGGAAGAGGCGGCCAGCAAACGCGGCGAAGTCTACCGGCTTGGCGACCATCTGCTCATGTGCGGCGACTCGACCGATGCCGCCGACACGGCCAAACTGATGGGCGAAGATAAAGCCGATCTGTATCTCGTCGACCCGCCGTATAACGTGGCTTTGCAGGGAAGCAACGGCCTCACCATTCAAAATGATAATATGTCGGACGGGCAGTTCCGGGAGTTTCTGAACGGCGCATTCAAATGCGCGTCATCGGTTCTGGAACCGGGAGCGGCGTTCTATATTTTTCATTCGGATTCGGAGTCGGTCAATTTCCGGCTGGCGGCGAATGCCAATGAATTGGAAGTGCATGAGACGCTCTACTGGGTAAAAAATTCGTTCAATCTCGGCAGGTTTGATTATCACCTGCAATCGGAATCTGTGCTCTATGGCTGGAAACCAGGCGCGCCGCATCATTGGTATTCCGACCGTTGCCAGACGAACTTGCTGAATTTTGACAAGCCCAAATGCAATGACGTGCATCCGTCCATGAAGCCAGTGGAAATGCTGGTCTACCTCGTGAAGAATTCATCTTCGCGCGGTCAGACGGTGCTGGACAATTTCGGCGGCAGCGGCTCGACGCTCATCGCCTGTGAGCAGACCGGGCGCAAGTGCCGGATGATGGAACTGGATGAGAAATATTGCGATGTGATCCGCCGCCGCTGGGCGGAATTCGTTCACGGAGAAGGTTGCGACTGGGAAAAACTCACGCCGATTTTGGAAACGGAGGCGACCGCCGAAGCATAATCGTTTTCGCAACCGCCGGACGGCACGGTGCTGTCCGGCGCTTACAACCCATATATAATAGGAATAGAAAAGTATGGACGAAATCGTGAAATTGTATCAAGACCATCCCGTTCGCATCATTGAGCGTGATGGCGATCCATGGTTCGTCGCAAAAGACGTTTGCGACATTCTGGAAATTTGCAACAGCCGACGCAGCACAAGCCTGTTGGATGAGGATGAAAAGGGTGTTCATACTGTGAACACCCCCTCCGGTAAACAGGAAATGACGGTTGTCAGTGAGGCAGGACTGTATTCGCTCATCCTCAAAAGCCGTAAACCGGAAGCCAAAGCGTTTCGCCGATGGGTGACACATGAAGTTCTCCCGGCGATCCGCAAGACTGGAGCATATGTTGTTCCGAACCGGGCGATGGAGGCGATGGGCAAAATACTGCTCGCGGTCAAAGAACAGTATCAAATGCTGGTAGAGGGAAACGCCGTCCTCCGCCAACAGGTGGAATATCTCATGCAATTTGCGCCGAAGACCCAGTATGGAGCGAAAGCGCCGAACGGAAAACGCCGCACCACCATCCGGCGGGGCGCGAACGTTGCCGGAAACGGACGGCTGATTGAACGGCGCAATCCTGATGAGGTCGGGTATCAGATGGATCTCTTTGGTGAATACCTGCCGCAAGCGATTTTTGCGGACGCGGTAAACATCATCAATATCAACTGCCCGAATCTTT
>CAYWZD010000746.1:0-1984 GCA_964462755.1 uncultured Victivallales bacterium
TTCTCGAGCTGCGTTACGGCAGCCGTTTCTTCCGCATCTTCTGCGCCTGCCTCAGAACGGTCGCGGAAATGGTCACCAACGCAATCGGCCCGGCCATCGCGGCGAACTTCTTCATCTATTATCTTGGACTTCCCCACAAGGTCATGATCCTGGGAGTCAACCTGCCCTGCTATGTGATCATTGTGGTCTGCTGCCTCTCCCTCGCGATGGTCTTCATCTGGCCGGCGGGACGAATCTCCCTGCTGATCACGGACTGCTTCCAGGGGCTGCTGAGCTACCCGATTTTCGTCGTGATCGTCGGATACGTCATCCTCAATTTCTCATGGGGCAACGACATTGCCCCGACCATGTGGAACCGTGTGTCCGGCCAGAGCTTCATGAACCCCTACGACATTTCCCAGCTCCGCGACTTCAACCTCTTCGCACTGGTCGTCTCGCTGCTCGGCTCGGTCCTGAACCGCGCCGCGTGGATCGGCAACGATACGAGCGCGGCCGGCAGGACTCCCCATGAACAGAAAATGGCGGGCGTCCTCGGTTCCTGGCGCAACGGATTCGCCTTTATGATGATCATGCTGGTCGCCATGCTCGTCATCACCTTCATGTCCGGCGTACATTTCTCAGATAAAAACAACCGCTTCAAGGTTTCGAACTTCGAAATCCGCCAGCATCTGTCGGAACGTGTTCTGGAAGAAACCATTCCGGACCCCGCCGCCCGTGCCGGAATTCTGGCGAAAGTCCGTGGGATTCCCCCGCCGTCGCAGGCCGATTTCAATACTCCGCTTTCCCAGCAGAAGAATCTTGACACACCCTACTTCAACGCGGTCCGTTCCGAACTCGGAGATACTCCCGAAGGCCGTTATCAGTTCCAGAAATACCGTTCCCTCTATCAGCAGATGATGATGCCGTCCGTGCTCGGGCGCATCTTCCCCGTCGGACTGCTGGGGCTTTTCTGTCTCCTTGCGATCATGATGCTGATTTCCACGGACGACACCCGGATCTTCAACGCGGCCTCGACACTGACGCAGGACATGATTCTTCCCCTGTACAAAAAACATCTGGAACCGGAAAAACATCTGCTCTATCTGCGCCTGACCGCCGTCGGAGTAGCGGTTTTCTTCCTGATCATTTCTCTCTTCTTCGCCCAGCTGGATTACATCAACATGTTCACGACCATCATGTGCGCCCTCTGGACAGGCGGAGCCGGGCCCATCCTCGTTTTCGGACTCTACAGCCGCTTCGGAAACCTGACGGGCGCCTGGTGTGCAATCATCTGCGGATCCGGAACCTCCCTCCTCGGATTGATCCTCCAGCGCACATGGGCCATGAACATCTATCCTTTCCTCGAAAGGATGGAGTGGGTGGGCGGAATGAACGACTTCCTCGTCACCGTTTCCACACCGCTGAATCCATGGATCCACTGGGAAATGGATCCCCTGAAGTTCCCGATCAATTCCTTCGAAATCTACTTCATCTCCATGGTCTTTTCCGTGGCGGGATACATCATCGGCTCTTACCTTACCTACAAACCTTTTGACCTCGACAAGCTGCTTCACCGCGGCGTCTACAGCGATGAGCCGCCCAGACCCAAAGCAAGATGGACTGTCCGCAACTTCCTGAGCAGGATTATCGGAATCACGCCGGAATACACGAAAGGCGACAAAATCATCGCTTATTCGGTGTTCTGCTATTCCATCGTCTATCAGGTGGGACTCATTTTCGTGGGAATCATTATCTGGAACATGATTTCCCCGTGGCCGAAAGAATGGTGGACCCTCAAGTTCTTCCTCACGTCGCTGGTCATTCCGGGAATTGTCGGGATTATTTCAACGGTCTGGTTCCTGATCGGAGGAATCATCGACTCGCGCCGTTTGTTCGTCGACCTTGAAAAACGAGTGGAAGATCCCGACGACAACGGACAGGTCCTCCCGCCCGACTCCGGGAAATGAACCTGCCGGACCCCCGGCGGAAACGCAAAAGAAGCGGA
>CAYWZD010000747.1:0-1982 GCA_964462755.1 uncultured Victivallales bacterium
GACCGTTCCGTGGAGCTGAAAGACGGTTTTCTTGTTTCCGGTTGTTGACAATCCGCCGTTCCGGTGGTACAGTGTAGCTCCGAATCCAGTTGAACATTGAAGCATATCCAACAAAACGGCAACTTGGGAGACTCCAAAATGGCACCATTGAAATTCGGTCTGATCGGCTGCGGAAGAATCGCGGAAGCCAACCACATCCCGGAAATTCTTTCCCTCGGGAAAAAAGCGGTCGTAGCAGTCATGTTCGACAAGCAGAAAGGCAAAGCCGAGGCGCTCGCGGCGAAATTCAATCTGAAGTCAAAAATCTGCAAGACGCTCGATGAACTTCTGGCCTCGGACATCGACGCGGTCATGATCGCCACCCCGAACCTGTATCATTGCGAACAGACCCTTGCCGCGCTCAACGCGGGCAAACACGTCCTTGTGGAAAAACCAATGGCATCCTCCCTGGAAGAAGCCGACGAGATGATCGACCTCGCGGCGAAAAAAGGACTTGTCCTTCAGGTCAACCAGTCTCTCCGCTACCACGCGCCCTACAAGAAGGTCAAGGACCTCATTGACGAAGGGGTCATCGGCAAGCCGCTCCACGCCCGCTGCCTCCGCGCCTCCAACGCCAGCCCGGATGTCAATTGGTCGCCCGGCGCCACATGGTTCGTCCAGAAGAAATACAAGGGAAGCCTCGTCACAGACATCGCGGTCCACATGGCCGACGCGCTTTACTGGTTCTTCGGACCCGTCGAGGGCATCATGGCCAAAACCCGCTGTCTCTCGCACGAGGTGCCGGACAATGTGGTGGCCCTGTTCACCTTCCAGAACGGGGCGTCGGCCGTGCTCGAACTGAGCTGGACCTTCCCGAAGAGCAGTTCCGCCTTCGAAATCTACGGAGAAGACGGCTACATCTCGATCGGCACGGAAGGCATTGAAATCTGGAAGAAAGGCGTCAAAAAACCGCGTCTTATCAAATATGCATCCATCAAAAAGGTTCCCAACTCCCACGCGGAATTCATCAAGGCGGTCGGGGAAGGAAGCAAATACAACTGGAAGTTCGGACGCGGCGCACTCGCGCTCTGCATGGCGATTCTGGAGTCCAGCAGCCAGAAGGGGTCCGTGGTTCCGAAGTTCCGGGCTGTCCCCGAAGCGGGCGGAGCGAAAAAGAATGCGTCGAAAAAAGCGCCCGTTACAAAAAGTAAAGTGAAACCGGCAGAAAAGACTTCCGCCAAAAAGAAGTGACCTCTGCCTGACTCTTTCATAAAAAAGACTTCCGCGAAGAAATTCCGGAAGTCTTTTTTCGGCGTTTTCCTGTTTTTATTTTGGCTCCCGCTTGACTTTACGGAGGTTCCCGTTTATTGTATCAGTTTATTGAAATCATCCATTTTACGGAGCAACCAGAAAATGAAAATCAAATCAGTCTTTCTTTCCCTTGCACTCGCGGCAACGGCTGTTTTCCTGATGGGAACCGCCTCCTGCGAAAGGTTCATGGAGGATCCGGAAAAATATGTCACGGAAGAAAGCGACAAGACTCCCCGGTATGTCGTCACGGTTCATGACATCGTCAAATACAAACGCGCGGATATTCTGGAAATCGATGTGGATTCCTTCTTCGGCGGGACCGTCTGCATCAATAAAAATGCGCGTCTGCACTCCAGGGACATCATGAAAATCGAACTGGTCCCGCGGGCCAGCAACAAAGAGTTCTTCGACCTGAAACTCACGCTGTCCCCGCGGGGACAGAAGATCTGGAGCACCTTCGCCATTTCCAATGAGGACAGCGATAAACTGGCATTTCTGATCGACGGCATGTATTACCGTTCCTTCACCCCGGTTTTTCTGACCGAACCCGAAGTGAAGGAAGTGGTCCTTCAGGGGCCCTTCGACCCCGCCACCGCCAAGGGAATCGTGATCAACGCCGAACGGAACTATAAGATCTTCAACAATCTGTAATTCTATAGCCCATAACCGTCCCATCCCCCGCACTTGAGGCG
>CAYWZD010000748.1:0-1981 GCA_964462755.1 uncultured Victivallales bacterium
GTCCGATTTCCGCATCCGGCATCAGTGACGGAGAAGCGCACATCGTAAGAAAAAACCTCAAGAAGTAAGTAAATAACCAAAAAAGTGTAGCGGATCTGATAGGTTTGTTACATGTATGCCCATTAGCGTCATCCCGATCACGAGCGCTGAATGGTCTGCTGGACGCATTTTTCTCTCAGATAGATATTTGACTTGAAGAGCAATTTTTGGAAAAGACTATCAAAGAAAAAAATCATGCTTTGCTGATATCTTTACGTTCATTACGTTAAATTTCCGTCCGACTTTTGAATAGTTCTGGGCACCATTTCTCGAGTTGTTCGAGACGAATAAAGAAATTGAGCCCATCGCATGGGGTCACTGGTGTTCTTCACGGTCGACTGATGCAGAGAGACTTCTCGATGACGATATCCGCAAAATCGTAGAAAGAAACGTGATCCGCGTAACACGGGAAATGTTTCTGATCCAAACCCGCTGAAGATTCACGACCGCCGAGACGGGATGAGCAAATTGTTCACCGCGCGAAACAACTCGCCGCCCCAGAAAACGAGGGAAGTGAAGGCAAGAATCATCCCCCACTCTTTCAGGCTCAGCGGTACAGTCCGGAATATCCGGCCGCCGAACTGAACGAATACAATCTGCATAACAAGGATCGTTGCAGCAATCAGCACAAATGTCTTGTTATCCACAAGATGCTTGAATATAGAGTCGTTGCTTCCGAAGCACTTCGCGTTGAAAAGATTCCAGAACTGAAGCAGCACAAAGATACAGAACAGGATGGTCAGCCATTTCATATCCGACCCCAGATTTGAGCGTTTCATCCAGAAGAGAATCGCCAGCATAACAGTGACGAACACCGCACCAACGCCGAGGATTCCGGCCCACATACGTGGAGTTACAATGAATGCGGTGTTCTTGCGCGGAGGGAGATCCATGACGGCCGGATCTGGCGGATCGGTTGCCAGCGCCAGCGCCGCGAATGTATCCATGATTAGGTTGATCCAGAGCATCTGAATGACAGTCAGGGGCAGTTCGACGCCGATAAAGGGACCGGTCATGGCAATACTTAACGCGGCAACATTGACCGTCAACTGGAAAAGGATGAACTTTTGAATATTACGATAGAGGGAACGTCCCCACATCACCGCATTGACGATGCTGCTGAAGGAATCGTCTAGAAGGATGATATCGGAAGCCTCCTTGGCAATAGCCGTGCCTGTCTTGCCCATGGCGATTCCGACGTCCGAGTTGTTCAGGGCCGGGGCGTCGTTGGTGCCGTCTCCGGTCACGGCGACGATTTCCCCCTGCGCCTTCAGGCATTTCACAAGACGGAGTTTGTCATTGGGCCTGGCCCGCGCCATGATCTTGAGTTCTCTGGATGCCGAAAGAGCCTCTTCATCGGAGAGTGCGGCAAATTCAACTCCCGTGAGGATGCTGTATTTCAAAGCGGACGAATCATCCCAGAGATGAATCTGGCGTCCAATTTCGCGGGCAGTTTCCGGATTGTCTCCGGTCACCATTTTGACCTGGATTCCCGCCTTGCTACACGCATCGACAGCAGCGGGAACATCTGCGCGGACAGGATCGGCAATCGCGGCAAACCCCATCCATGTCATTCCCTGTGCCACTTCAAGGACATCGGATTTGTCGGAAGGGTTGTAGAGACAGGCGAATCCGAGCGTGCGCATTCCGCGCGCCTGGAAGGAAAGCAACTGACGGTGAAGCTCCGCCCGGTCACCGTCGGAAAGGGTCTGGCTCCCATTTTTCGTTTCAAAATAGTTGCAGCGCTTCAGCAGGATTTCAGGAGCGCCCTTGGCGAAAAGGATCTCCGCGGAAGAACCGTCCGAAAATCCCTTCGTGACCATGAATTTGCGTTCCGTGGAAAAGGTCCACTGGGTGGTGATGCGGAACTTTTCGCGGAGCAGTTCGTAGTCGAAGCCCTGCTTGTGGAGCCAGAGGAGAAGCGCGCCTTCCGTGGGATTGC
>CAYWZD010000749.1:0-1980 GCA_964462755.1 uncultured Victivallales bacterium
TCAAACTGGATACCATCCTGAACGATCTTCCGGAATCGGTCCGCGACCTTGTCACTTACCGGGTCATGTATACCGACCTGCGCAACAATCTGGAAAAAGCCGAGACGGAACAGGAAAAGCTTTCCGCCTTGGCTCAACTGGGAGACTACACCCGGGACACCGAGGAAAAGGAAAAAATTTTCAGCCGTCTCCGTGAAAAATACCCTTCCGCCCCGGAAACCTCCTTTGCTTTTGTCTACTATTTCCTGAATGAAAATAACCCGAAGAAGATCGGCATTCCGGAATTTCAGCGTTATCTGAACACTTTCCCGCAGTTGGAACGCTACAACATCTGGGCCATGGCGCTCAACAAGATGGTGCAGCTGAAACTCTCCGAACGCGAACGTCTTGATTTCATGATGCCGCTTCTCGACATGCGTCCGGAATACCGTGATTATTCGGTCTTCTACACCGAGATGGTCCGTCTGGCCTCCAAGCTCGGACTCAGCAATATCGCCAACAAGGCGGACGGCCTGATCGACGACAGCCGCCTCTGCCCGAGCATCATCGAAGTCGTGATGGAACGCGAAATGAAGGCGGAAGCCGAGAAGGGAAAGAAAGGAAAATAATTCCATGTTTGCCATCGCCCTCCTGACCTTGAAACGCGTAAGAGAACCCGCCTTTTTCATCTTTCTGGGAATCGCAACGGTTCTGGCCTATGCTGTTTCCGGCCTGGACCCGATCTCCCAGCAGCTGAATTCCGAATCCATCTTCGCCCAGGTGGTGGATGCCGGACGCAGCACTCTTCCGCTTCTTTCGGCCTCTTTCGTCATGTTCATCATTTCCGCGGTCCTCGGGGGGTTCCTCGGCGCGGCGGAAATTCCGCGGGATATTTCCTCGGACCTGATTCTGATTCTGCTTTCCAAGCCCATCCGCAAGATCAGCTACATGCTCGGAAAATATTTCGGCATGCTTGTGCTCTGCGTCTTCCTCTACGTCGCCTCGCTGATCGTGATTTTCCTGGCTCATTGGATACATTCCGGTGAAATTTATTCTTTCCTTCTGATGCTGAAGCAGTTATACCTGATCCTCGCCTTCCTGCCTTTCTGCGGAATGATCATTATGATCTCCTGCTATACCGGGGAACTGGCCGCCATGGTGGTTTCCTTCTTCTATCTGATTTTTTCCCTCTCCTTCAGTTTTGTTCCGATTGCAATCGCCATGCTCCCGAAAGGGGTGGCCGGTTATGCGGGAGGTTTTGTTTTCATTCTCTATTACTTCTTCCCGAACTTCATTTTCTACTTCCAGGATTTCAAGATGTTCGGACTGGTTTCCCTGATGCTTCTGATCTATTCCGTCTCCCTTTCGATCATTTTCCTTCTGATCGCGGTCGGAAGACTTGAAACCATGGATTATTCCAAGAATTCGGATGTTTGATTCCGTGCGGTCCGCGGGAGGTCTTATGAACCGTTTTTTCTGGATATGCTGTTTCACCTTCCTCTCTTTATCCCTTTCCGCGGATGTGTTTTCCCTGTGGCCTTTTTCCGGACGGACCGGCGGTTCATCGGGAGTGGACAGAACGCTTCAGGGGGAACACCTCTGGAGCGAGGAAGTGGTCGTCAACGGACGGAGTCTGACGCTGGACGTGGCTCTGGTCAATAAGACACTCCGGGATGCGCTTCAGGATCTGCGGGGACAATACAAGGCCGGCACTTCGGCGATGAATTCCAATTCCCTTCTCTTCGAAGTTCCGCTCGCGAACGGCGCCCGCAAACGCTATTATCTGGTGGAATTCGGCGGAATCGTTCCCATGATTCAATTTTCCATGCTGCTCCCCGCGGCTTCCCTGAAAGGAGACAAGGTCGTATGGCCTTCCGAATTTCCTCTTCCGGGCGGGGCCACTCCGGTGACCGTAATGGAATTTCCGAAACGCAATTCCACCTATGGAACCTTCCGCAGTCCGTTTTCCACCCGGCAGACGCTTTCCGATCTGGCGGGCTC
>CAYWZD010000750.1:0-1977 GCA_964462755.1 uncultured Victivallales bacterium
CAGGGTGCAGGGCTCTTTGAGTCCTGCCGAGGGGCAAGGGGCGAGCAGCCCCTTGAAACTGCATTTTCCCGCGCTGATGCTGAAGGCGGACCGTCAGCGGGCAGGCTGATCCCGCAGGAGATGTTCCGCAAACTCCGAAAACGTTTCGGCGCGGAAATCCCACGGTTCGTCCTTCGGATTGCCGAAGCCCCATGCCGCGAACGCGCGCTTCGTCCCTGCGGCGCGCCCGGCTCCGAGATCGGTATAATTGTCGCCGAGAACCCAGCTCGCAGAGGCTTCCGAAGACGTCTTTTCCAGTGCCAGCAGGATCACGTCGGGGGCAGGCTTGAGCGGCAGGCCGGGACGACCCCCGCAGATGAATCCGAACAGGTCCAGCACGCCGAGACGCTTCAGGATTTCCGGACAGAACGTCTGGGGCTTGTTGCTGGTTACGGCGAGTTTCCATCCGGCATCGTGCAGCCGTTTCAGGCCGTCGGCGGCGCCGGGATAAAGGACAGTATGTTCGGTCAGCGTGGCGAAATAGCAGTCCGGGTAAAGTTTTTTCGCTTTGTCGAGGTCGGCTCCCGGAACGTCCGCGAACGAGCGTTCGATCAGTTTTGCGGAGCCGTTGCCGACAAAGGAAACCACCGTTTCCAGCGGAAGCGGCGGGAGATGAAACTTTCCGCGCAGAATGTTGATTCCCGCGGCGAGGTCCTTCCTGGAATCGATCAGCGTGCCGTCAAGGTCGAAGACGACGCAGCGGTTCATTCCGCCTTTTCTCCGGTCTTGGCCGCAGCTTCGCTGTTGCACTTCTTGGCAAGCTCGATAATTTCCATGAGCTTCTGCTTTTTGAGCTCGCTGGTGAGGTCGTTGAAGGAGTCCAGAAGGATTCGTTCGTCGGTCGTGAGTTCCAGAGGTTTGCTGTTCATGCGGAGTGTTTTGTTCTTTTTGTTGAGATATGGTTTCAGGAGGGGGTACATCTTCTTCCAGGTTTCGTCCTTGATCGACTCGGTCTCGCTGTGAAGGTATTTGGTCAGCGTGTTGGCGCTGACGTTGGAAAGGCGCGCAAATTCGGAGACGGACTCGTATCCGTCATTGATGCATCCGCGGAGCGCATTGACAATGTCATCCGTCAATTTCATGGGAGTTGTCCTTCGTTTCCTTTCAATTTACATTCAGAAGGCGCATGAATCAAGCAGGGAATTAAAATTTCTTGAGAGATTTTAAGCCGCAGCCGCCGCGCACACTTTTTTTTCTGAGGCGGAGACAAATCCGGATCAGACCGCCATCCTTTTCCGTTTCTTCTGCAGAATCAGGAGAACCGCAAGGCCCGCGGCCAGAGAGAGCACGACACCCGGCAGAGGCTGCCCGGTGACCGGAATTTCGTAGGCGACATTGCCGATTTCAAATACGAAATCGCTCTTTGCGGGCTGTCCCTTGTAGGGGGAATACCCCGAACCGTAGCCGCCCGTCCCGATAATTGCTGAGGTGTTGTTCAGACCATTGTTGCCGTAATAGGCAGCATAGCGGGCATTGCCCTTGCGTCCGTCGCGGTTCATGGAGTCGAGATAGGCCCCCTCAGTGGTTTGAACCCAGAACGCGATGCGGTCGCCTGCGCTGAAACTGCCGATCAGCCCGCCCAGAGATTCAATCTGCTTCAGATCCAGTGTGGTGCTGGTGAGCATATTGTTGGCCCGGTCCATCTTATAGTAGCCGAAGGCATCGAAATTGGAAGGCAGAGTCATGTCGGAATAGAGGTACAGCGAACCGGAGGAGTTCAGCTGGATGCCGACTCCCTGGTTTTGTGCAATCGCGGAAAACTGCGCCACGGCAAAAACATTGACCGCGAGCGACAGAATGACCGCAATCAGAATGGCTGTTAATTTCGTCATGTCTGTTTTTCTCAGGATAGTTTGTCAACTATAATGTAACTTCCCTTTCCACAAAATGCAAGCGATTTTGTTTGCATGCTCCCATTGAAAGACCGAATCATAAAGC
>CAYWZD010000751.1:0-1975 GCA_964462755.1 uncultured Victivallales bacterium
CTCGGGCCGGGGATCAGGACCAGCCCGCCGCCGGACTTCATGAAAAAGTCGAAGTCTTCCGCCAGACGCGGGGAAATCGGAGAGGTCCCCGCGTGGAGCTGGGGAATCATGCCGACGACCACCGGATACCGGAGAAGTTCCGCGCGGGTGACTTTCTGATAGGTCCCGAACGCAAGGTCGAAACCCCGTTCGCGGTAAGCTTCCACCGCCCGTTTGTCCAGACCGTCCAATCCCTGATGGGCGGTGTCTTCCGAAGCCAGGCACAGGACCGGAATCCGCTGGGCGGCCATGCCGGTCCACGCCAGAAAAACGATTCCGGCGATGAGAAGAATCTTTCTCATACGGCTTCCCCCTTTCTCCCGAAGGCTTCCAATGAAATCCTGTATTCCAGCGGGATGACTTCCCCCGGCTCGAACTCCCCGTGATCCGGTTCCCATTCATAAGATAGCAGAAATCCGTCGTTTCGCCAGTTCCAGACGCGGAAAAACCACTTCCCGGCAGGTTTCCGGGGCGGATAAAAACGGTAAGTGCCGCAGGGATCCCCCGTAATCGACACCATTTCCCCGACCGCGACTTCCCCCTTGCATCCGGGTTTGCGGCGGAAAAGTTCGAACGCGTTCAGGTTGTCCCATTCCTTCCAATCCGCCGGGACTTCCGCGCCGGGCTGAAGGATTTTTTCCAGCGGAATGCCGTTCAGAAGCAAGCCTTTTTTCTTCATATGAATGGATTCTCCGATAATGATTCTTTCCTTGCTTTCCAGATGAAAATTGCGTAAAAAACAAAGTTTCAGGTGAAAATTCACACGGACGGGTTCATAGGGTTTCCACTTCGGAATTTCGTAGTCGCCCCGGCATTGCCACAGACGGCTCGGCACGATGGCGCGGGTCGGATGGAATTCCCGTCCGCCGTGTCCGCGCCAGACCGCGCCGGGCTGTTCCAGCCACATCCCGGAGGCTTCGGAATGAACGGAATGCGTATCCGCGTCGCAGCGTCCAAGTTTGCGGTGATGATGGTTCAGAAAATCCGCCGAGCCGTCCTCCTTCCGGACAAACGGACTCGGGTGGAAGGACTTGAAGTTGGAAGTCAGGCTGGAAACCTCGATTCCCGACGGCATCAGGTCCGACCAGGGAACCGGCGGCGTGATCCGAACGTAGTCGCCCCAGGCGAAACCGCAGGTTACAAAGCCGTACGGCTCATAAAAGCGGTCCCCGATTCCCATCATGCCGTCCGGGGATTCCGCAAAGACGTTGTGGTAGTCGTTCATCTGGTCGCTGCCGACATGCGCCCAGAAGCGGCGGTTGCGCGTATAAACGGGGAACCCGCCCACCAGTTCACTGCCGTCTGCGCAACGTGCGGAAACGGTCAGCCGGAGGTCCTCTGTCAGTTCAAGAATCTCCGAATATTCGAACCTCTTCCGATTCGGTTCGAAACGGCGGAAAATCTTTTCTCCGTTCCAGATCGTGACTTCCGTAAACGGGACATCGGCGGAAAGCGCCAGCGAGAGTTCCGCCGTTTCTCCGGTTTCCCATTCATACCAGTAACCTTCCCAGTCGTCCAGCATCAGCGAGGGGCCGAACAGCCCGAACCGTTCCAGCCGGACGGAACCGGAGGCGACAAAGGTGAAGTGCAGATTTTCCGTCAGGAAACGCCGCCAGTCTTTGCGCTCGGGCGCCAGCACATACGTGTGATATTTTTCCTGTTTTGGAGATGTCCCCCGATTCACGGTCATGATCCCCAAAGAACTGGCGGACGCAACCTTTTCCCGGAACATGGAAAGCGACGCCGGACCGTCGAATTCGATCAGATTGTAGCCTCCGTGCCGCCAGCAGGGGTAACGGTTGGCTTCGGGACGTGCGTAAACGGCGGCGTATCCGCTGAGTTTCACCAGCAGGTCTTCCAGCAGATTGGAGTTCGGATAATGCTTCCGCTGGTCCGGCAGTTCTTCGACCGAAAACACCACGCTGGCGTTTCCTTC
>CAYWZD010000752.1:0-1971 GCA_964462755.1 uncultured Victivallales bacterium
TGGAACGGGTCCGGCAATCCCTCGCCTTCGCACTGGAAAACAAGATCCAGCTCGATGTGCGGACCACCGTCCACAAGGACCTTCTTTCCTTCGAGGACCTTCAGACCATGCGTTCTGAACTGGATGCTATCGGGGTCAAAGACTGGAATCTTCAGCAGTTCAATCCGGTGGACACCATCGACGAAGCCATCTCGAAGGCACCCACCTATTCGGAGCTGGAACTGGTCTCCTTCGCAAAGAAACTGCCTCTCACCAAGGTGCGCGGACTGACCGGCATCTATCTGGACTGAAAACGCATTCCCCCTCATTGAAACATGTGACAGCCGGACAAATCAGAAGAATGCCGGGAAGACCTCAAGCGGGAGGGAATCCGTTCTTGAAAAAAGCTCCGCCGTCGCGCCTGAAATCACAGGGACAAGCGTATAGTTTCCCGGAGCGATTCCATCCGTCTTCAGCCATAGTTCAAGAGTGCGGTTTTTTGTAAAATCCACCTTGAAATCCTTGACAGAACGGCCTTGTGAATCGCGCAACCGGTAATGGACAGTATCCTTCTTCAAGTCGTCCGGAGCAAGATTGACTTCGGCTATCCAGGACACCGTCTCCCCAGACGCGCACCGGAGATTCCTGACATTATGGCTAAGCGGCGTTTCTCCGGATGCAAGAGGAAGCGGCGCTTCTTCCAGAACCTTTCCGTTCAGGAGAATTTCAAGTCGATACATTTCCGGCATTTTGACGGGATGAAGAAACCCCTTCACGGAGAACGCGCCGGTCTTCGCATCGGCTTCCGTTTCGGAAACGACCTTTCCGGAAGCGGAGACGAGACGTATCATCGCCTTGGGCAAAGGACCGATTTTCCCCGACACAACGTTATTCCCCGGGAAAAGACGCTTGACGCCAACTTCCTTGAAGTGCTGAAGCCGACGTCCCCCCGAGAAACGCAGCGCCCCCCATCGAGTATTTTCGTGGAAAGACCCCTCCACGCGGGCCCAGCTGGTCAACTGGTTCCACGAGTGGAATTCGCGTGCGGCATTGAACGCCCATGTGACGGATTCAGCGGGCTTCCCGGCAAGTCCGAAAACACTCCATGGAAGAAAGATTTCCTGTGTATAACCGCCGGCATTGCCTTTTCGGGGAACCCCCGCAACCTGAATCGGCACATTTTTCTGGACAATTCCATTTTTCGAAAAAGTCCGTTTTGACGCCGAATTCACAATCAGCTGATAGAAAGTCCCGTCGGGCGTGCGGAAGAAGAACTCCATGCAATTGTCGCGCCACATATCCATGTCGTCATCCCCACCCCCGGCCAAATTGAATGGAGTATGGTTCACGCTCACCGTCAGAATCAGACCTTTGTTGTTGTAGTTGACCCAGGCGCCCGAATAGCTGGGCGAATTCCATTTGCGGAATTCTTCTTCGCTGGAACTCTTCGCTTTGAGGGAACGTTCCTTCGAAACCATGTAACGCAACGGGCCGGTTCCGTTTTTTTCGAGACAGTGGGAGCTTTTGACTGTCCCGTCGATCGTATGGGAGTCCGCGATTTCACCGGCCCGAATCACCAGCAGAGTATCCTGGACATCGGCAGACAGTTTCGCATATGTGCTCAGCAAAACGCTTTCTCCCGAAGCGGTCCGTCCGGAATCGCTTTCCCCGGAAAGGGACAAAGCGGCGATCCAACGCAGAAGATCATTCTCCCGCTGAGGCAGATTCGAGGCGAAAGAGCGGGCAGCCCCTCCTTCCGGAGGAATGTCGGAAACCAGACTGCGGGCAAGAGGAGCATCTTTTTTCGCGAGCGCTTGCAAATAGCGGTAGTCTGTGATTCCCTCGTGAGCGCATTCCAGCGGAAGAGAAGTCACCGTGCCATTGTCGCATGGGATGGAATTGGACCATGTTTTTTCCCACTGTTCAGCCCACTGATGGTGGGCATGCGAATTCAAACGGTGCTGGATGAAACCAAATGCCGGACGGGAAAAT
>CAYWZD010000753.1:0-1969 GCA_964462755.1 uncultured Victivallales bacterium
GAATCACCGAAGTGGTCTTCGACCGCGGCGGTCTCCAATACCACGGCAAGGTCAAGGCGCTGGCGGATGCCGCCCGCACGGCCGGATTAAAGTTCTGAGGAGCATGCAATGGATAAAGAAATCAAAAACGAAAAAGCAACGCCGGCCGCCGAAGAGCAGTCCCTCGTTACCTATCAGACTTCCGGCGCCGAGGAATACGGTGAAGTGGTCCTGAACATCAACCGTTGTTCCAAGGTCGTCAAAGGCGGCAGAAACTTCAGTTTCGGCGCGCTGGTCGTCGTCGGGGACAGAAACGGCCGGGTCGGCTACGGTTACGGCAAGGCCAACGAAGTCGCCGACGCCATCCGCAAGGGCGGCGAAGCGGCCAAGAAAAACATGGTCAGCGTCCCCCGCAGGGGCACCACCATCCCGCATACGGTCAATGCCAAGTTCAGCGGCTCGAAAGTCATGATCCGCCCCGCATCGGAAGGAACCGGCCTGATCGCCGGCGGAACCATGCGTGCGGTTCTCGGTCTTGCGGGCGTCGTGGACGTTCTCACCAAATCCCTGGGGTCCAGCAATCCCGCGAACGTGGTCAAGGCTACCTTCAAGGCGATTGCTCAGATGAGCTCCAAGGATCAGGTCCGCGAAAAACTCGGAAAAATCTAACATACTTAAAACGGGAATTTGAATATGAGACTGCACGATTTATCACCGGCTCCCGGTTCCAAAAAGCGCAGAATGCGCGTTGGCAGGGGCGATGGATCGAACTGGGGCGGAACGGCCGGTCGCGGCCACAAGGGACAGCGTTCCCGTACCGGCGCGGCGATCCGTCATCATTTCGAAGGCGGACAGACTCCCACCTTCCGTCGCCTGCCCAAAGTGGGCTTCAAGCGCAACTGCGTCAAAGTCATTTTCAATGTCGTGAACGTGGCTGCTCTTGAGAAATCCTTCGAGTCCGGCGCGGATGTTGATTCCGCCGCCATGAAGCTCGCGGGCATTCTCGGCAAGAAAAAGGCTCCTCTCAAGATTCTCGGCGAAGGCGAAATCACCAAGGCCCTCAAGGTCAAGGCGAACTATTTCTCCGCCATCGCCAAAGAGAAGATCGAGAAAGCCGGCGGCTCCTGCGAAGTCGTCGCCCTGTAACCCGTTTATGGCGCGACGCGCCGGGAAAGAGGTTAAATGTTTAAAGCATTTATTAATTCATTCAAGGTCAAGGAATTGCGGGGGCGCATCCTTTTCACGGCGGGGCTTCTGATCCTCTGCCGTATCGCCGCCAACATTCCTTGCCCCGGCGTTGACATGGCCAACCTTGACAAGTATTTCACTCAGCTGAGCACCGATTCCGCGGCGGCGGGTCAATTCCTCGGAATGTTCGACCTGTTCAGCGGCGGCGCTCTCCAGAAGTTCGCCATCGGCGCGCTGGGCATCATGCCCTACATCTCCGCGTCGATCATCATGCAGCTTCTGGTTCCCGTGCTGCCTTCTCTCGAGAAGCTCCAGCGCGAGGGCGAAGTCGGCCATGCCAAAATCAACCAGTATACCCGCTACCTCACCATTATCATCTGCATGATTCAGGGCGCCATGGCGGCCATCGCCATGACCAATCCCTCCCGTCTCGGCCTTCCCGCACCGGCCTTTCCGCTGGTGATGAATCCCGGCGCGGGGTTTGTGATCATGTCCATGATTATTCTGACCGCCGGAACCATGATTCTGGTCTGGCTTGGCGAGCGCATCACGGAACGCGGCATCGGCAACGGTGTTTCGATCATCATTACCGCCAACATCATCGAGCGTCTGCCTCAGGCGATCATGGGCGTTGTGGAAATGATGCAGGGCGGCTTCTCCTCCTCCGGAACCCGTTTCCGGCTGGTGCATGTCCTCCTGCTCTTCCTCATCTTCGCCGCGGTTACGGCTCTCACGGTCATGCTGACCCAGGGACAGCGCCGCGTGCCGATCCAGATGGCCAAGCGCATTCAGGGCAACAAGA
>CAYWZD010000754.1:0-1962 GCA_964462755.1 uncultured Victivallales bacterium
GCATCCGGGTATGGCCGGCAATGATGACATTGTCCTTGTCGACGATGATCGGATTCTTAAATCCGAATTCCTTGATGCTGGCCGCGACCGCATCCACCGCACCCTCGTTGAAGCGCGGGTTTTTCTCGTAGGGGTGAATCTCCGAGACTTTCATGTTGATGATTTGCATACGGGTTCCTTTCATTGGGGTTTGGTTTGACTATTCCTTGCAAAAGCAACATTGAAAGTCAGAATTGCAAAGAAATTCGAGACATGTTTTTTTGCGCTGTACCGATAAAATATGAGTTTTTCTTGAAACAAATCCTTGCAATTATAACTTTGAATATTATATTTACAAGGAATAACAATAGGAGACCAATCATGATTGAACGACATCTGAGCCCATTCATCAAGGAAGCGGCAACACAATATCCCATTGTCGCTGTCACCGGGCCGAGGCAATCGGGAAAAACGACATTGTGCCGTTCCCTCTTCCCCGACTATGATTACGTTAATTTGGAAAAGCCGGATACCAGAGCATTCGCGATTGAAGATCCGAACGGGTTTCTTGCGCAATTCAAGAAGCCGGTTATCCTTGATGAAGTGCAACGGGTTCCTGACTTATTCAGTTACATCATGGTTCTCGCCGATGAGCGAAAACGGATGGGCGAATTTATCTTGACCGGATCCCAAAATTTCCATCTCCAAGATGCAATCAGTCAGTCACTGGCCGGACGCTGTGCGATTATGAAACTTTTGCCGCTGTCCCACAGAGAACTTGCAAACCTGCCGAGTCAGGATATTTTCCAAATAAAAGATTGGAACGCCCCGGATGCATCAGACGAAAATGCTTTCGAACAAATTTTCCGTGGCAGCTATCCGCCGATCTATGACAGAAAGATTAAGCCGACAAACTGGCTGGCTCAATATACTCAGAGCTATTTGGAACGGGATGTCCGGTCGCTTATCAATGTCGGAGACCTTGAAACTTTTGAAAAATTTCTTCGTCTGTCTGCCGGACGTACCGGGCAAGTCCTCAATATGGACTCGCTTGCAACGGATGCCGGAATTTCTCCCGTGACTGCCAAGCGCTGGATGTCACTGCTGATAGCGAGTTATGTCGTGTTTCTGCTCCGTCCGCATCAAAAGAACTTCAATAAACGGTTGATTAAAAGTCCCAAACTTTACTTCTACGACACCGGGTTGGTTTGCTATCTGCTGAATATCCGTTCCGCTGAATCGCTGTCGCTGCATAGCCAGCGAGGAACAATTTTCGAAACTTACGTCATTTCCGAAATGATCAAAACCTGCATGAATGCCGGAATTGAACCTCCACTCTATTATTGGCGCGACTCTCAAGGCCATGAAGTCGATCTGATAGTCGAAGATGGCGAAACGCTGTTCCCCGTTGAGATCAAATCCGGGCAGACCGTCAACGGCAGCATGTTCGATGGTCTCGACTATTGGAGGAAACTCTCCGGTGTCGAAAATGGTATGCTGTGCTACGGCGGAAACGCATCGTATATCAGAAACGGTATTGATGTTCGCGCTTGGGACAGCATCTAACAAATTTTCCACGCCCCCAATCGCGCAGGGAAGCCACGCCACCGCATTTTGCGCTCACGTCCCTGCGCTGATGCAGATTTTGCGCCTGTGCGCGGTGGCGGTCGGCAGGAACGCGCCTGTGGGCGTGACGGTATTGCCGGGAATGGCATCATTTACCATTCCGCCCCAGCCGGACAGCCTCTATCCGTTACGCGCCGTCGCCCCCGGCGGACCATCCGGAAGAGGAGCGTTTCACATCCTCCAAACTGCGAAAAACTATCGAAAATCGGTGGCAAAAACACGCACCGGGCGGCATTTTAAAATTATCCGCAAGTCCTTGATAATAAACATGCGGACAAGCGCGGAAACTCTCTCTAATAGCCGGAGTCCTTCCGCCGCCCTCAGTATCAAGGACTTAAGGGGGGAACCGTTCGATTT
>CAYWZD010000755.1:0-1960 GCA_964462755.1 uncultured Victivallales bacterium
CGTCGGTGAGGACGTAGACCGGAGTGCGGTATTTGTCGGCGAGATCGAAGGCGAGGCGCGCGAAGTCGCACATTTCCTGAGCGGAGGACGGGGCAAGGACGATGACCTTGTAGCCGCCGTGTCCGCCTCCCTTGACCACCTGGTTGTAGTCGGACTGTTCGGGGGCGATGTTGCCGAGGCCGGGTCCGCCGCGCATGATGTCCACGATGACGCAGGGGAGTTCCATGGTGGCGATGTAGGAGACGCCCTCCTGTTTGAGGCTGATTCCGAGTCCGGAGGAGGCCGTCATGACACGGCGTCCGGCGGCGGAGGCTCCGAGGACCATATTGATGGATGCGGTTTCGCATTCCGCCTGAAGGAAGGTCCGTCCGAGTTTCGGGAAATATTCCGCGGCGGTCTGGGCGATTTCGCTGGCGGGGGTGATCGGGTATCCGAAGAAACAGTCGCAGCCCGCGAGAAGCGCGCCGAAGACCACGGCTTCGTTGCCTTTTAAAAGCAGTTTATTGCTGTATTCCATGACAGAGTCCTTTTTTTTGTCAGTCTTCGATTTCGTAGACCGTAATGGCGCCGGGTTCCGGGCAGGCGTAGAAACATGCGCCGCAGCCGACACAGCCGTCTCCTTCGAAAATGGCATAGGGAACGCCGATGAAGTTCAGTTTGGTTCCCATTTTCAAAAGTTTTTTCGGACAGGCTCTGACACACCGGCCGCATCCCTTGCATTCATCCGGTTCCGGGACGGCCCGGTACTTCTTTCTGGCAGCTTGATTCATTTTGCTTTTCCCGATTCAATTATAAAATAAGATTGAAAATCACTACTATACATCGGAACGGTCTTTTGTCAAGAAATTTCATCCGGAAAAAGACATTGGAAAAGAGGTCCGGAGCGGGGATTGTTTTTCATCAGTCGCTGTTGCCGGGGGCAACGTTGGTGGAAGCGCTGTAGGCCATGCCGGGCATGGCGGTCAATCCGAGCGTGAAACTGAAGGAGAACGGCCAGGTGGTCTGCTGGTTGGCATTTTTAACGCTGTTGGTTCCGATTCCGGCCGCAACATACCAGCAATGGAAATCGCGGCGAAGGGAAAGGCCGAGCTGGTTGATGAGATTGGCGTCGACGTCGTATGATATGCCGATGTTGCCTTTCAGGCGGTCGTCGATCATGGAGGGGAAGGTTAGCCCGAGTCCTACAAACTGATGTTTCTGATAATACGTCTGGAAGTAGGAAGTCGAGTTGATCTGAGCCAGCGTGCTTCCCATGGAATAGGCTGTCCGCTGTGCGTAAGTGTCGCAATAATAGTAGGTTGCGGATAATATCCAGTCTTTTGTGATTTTATAGGAAAGGGCCATGTTGAGTTGATTGATGAAATCTCCGGAGATTCCGTATCCTGAGTTATTGCCGCTCTCTGAGGTGGATTCCTGGCCTGAATTGTTATCCCCGATATCCAGAAGGAGTTCCGTTGTGAATGTCAGGTTTTCCGTGGGAGAGAACTTCAGGATGGTTCCCAGATCGCCGATCTGATTGAAACCGTCCGTTTTTTCGAAGTGGAAGTCCCAGTAGTTTTCAAGGGAGATCCATTCATAAAGGACATCGTTCCGGCGGGTCTGCAAACGGTTCTGGAGGCCGAACCGGATGAAGGCCTGCTTGTCGAGCTGGTCCACGTCGTCGAAGTAGTAGATGTTCTGGTAGTCGACCGTGGGAGGCGGCATATAAACGAAGTTGAAGTAGGGAACCATGACATGGCGCAGGCCGTCGATTTGAAGGAATGCGCTCTTGGCGTCCTGCCATGCGCGGTAGAACTTCATGTTACCTTCCAAGCCGAGTTCGAAGGCGAACCGGTACTGGGCCCCTCCGTCCCTGTCGTAGCTGTAGACTTTCAACGTGGACGGCGCCCAGTTGTCAAGCTGGTCGTCGGCATACATGCTGTACAGTTTGTTCACGTCGATGTTTGCCTTGGAGGAGTCG
>CAYWZD010000756.1:0-1959 GCA_964462755.1 uncultured Victivallales bacterium
GTGGAAGTGGGCGTGGAAATCTGGGATCGCGAACGCTGGATGGAAGAGCAGCGGATCGGCATGGATCATGCCCGTGAAAAAGGCGAACGTGAAATGGCGTCCGACCTGGTAGCTCCGAAGACGGATCTCTAATAGATAAAGAACGATAATATGAGAACGGGAGGTGAAAGATGAACGCAATTCGAAAAATGGACCCGCGGATGCGTTATGCGTTTGCCGCAATGCTGGTTGCGATTTCCTTTCTGCTTCTGGGTGCGGGACGTCTCGGCGAAGGTCTTTCCTCGCGGAATGATGCGGATGCCAAGGCGAAAAAAGAGTGGTGCGAAGCGGCCGGGAAATTGTGTGCCGGGGGTGTTTCCAGAGAAAAAGGGGATTGGGAGCGCGTTGTGAAGTCCCACCCGGAAATCCTGCTGAAAGCGTTTCACAGTGATCTGAAGGTTCAGCAGGAGTGACATGAGTTAGCGACGGGCAGGAAACATGTCTGCCGACACCTTCAAAATTAAAACATTGATAGTCCTTTCTTTCCTACTGATATGGGCGGTCGTTGCGGCCGCCCATGTCTTTTCCTATGCGGTTTTCAGACGCGCCGAACTGCTGAAGGCTTCCCGCGCGATTGCCTGGCGCGAAGCCCGGATCCCGGCGGTCCGGGGGCGTCTTCTCGACCGGGACGGTTTTCCGCTGGCGGTGTCCGCTATCCGGAGCGACCTGATTCTGGAAACAATTCCGGAAAAGGCCGGACGGCGGGACTCCCTGATCCGGCAGCTCCGGGAATTTTTCCCCGACTTCACGGCGGACTATGAAAAGGAAACGTATCCGCTGGTTCTGCGGAAAAACATTCCCCCGGAGGAGGTCGTCTCTTATACGCGCCGGTTCCGGAGATTTCCGGAGGTTCGGGTTGTCAGCCATCTGGAGCGGATCGTGTACGGCGGACCGGGGGTGGGCCGGCGGCTCGGCACGACCGCGCTGAACAATGTGAATGAACTCGTCGGCGTATCGGGATTGGAACAGGAATATGACATGAAGCTTTCGGGGAAGGCGGGGACTCTGGTGGTCATGCTGGATCGCAACGGAGCCTGGCTTTACAATACGCTCCGCATTACAAAACAGCCGGAAAACGGACGCGATGTCCGCACAGATATTTCTTTGAAGGAGCTGGGAGAGCCATGAAAAATGATTCTGTGACCTCTTCCTGGTTCCGTTCATTCTCCTCCCGGAAGAAACTTTTTCCGATGGGAGCCGCGCTGATTCTCGTGGTCGCGGGACTGTTCGGATGTCTGGCGATTTACAGTTCCCGCACCTTGACGGACCAGCCGCTGTTCTTCGCCTTCAAGCAGATGTTCTGGCTTTTTCCGGCGATTGCCGTTTTCCTTGCGGCGGCCGCGGTCCCATTCCGGTTTTACAAGGCGGCGGCTCCGTGGTGGTTCCTCCTGAGCGTGATTTCCCTGATCGCCGTCTATCTGTTCGGACACGAAATCAACCGCATGCGGGGATGGTTCAGCTTCGGCGGGATCAATATACAGCCGTCCGAATTCGCGAAGTGTTCGATTCTTCTGTATTTGTGCGTGTACTGCGGAACGCGCAAGGACCTTTCCTTCCTGCAGCTGTCCTATCTTTTCCTGGTGAGTTTCGGGAGCATGATCCTCATCATGCTGGAACCCGATTTCGGAGGCGCGCTGATGTTCTTCGTGGCGTTCATCCTGGTGATTTTCCTGCGGGGAGTCCGCTTTCATTATATTCTGGCGGCATTCGGATTTCTGGCCATCAGCACGGCGATTTTCGTTACCTTCAACGAATATGCGCTGATGAGAATTCTGGGGTATCTGAATCCGGATGGCGTTTTCAGCTCCAGCGCGTGGCATATCAAGCAGTTCCAATACACGATGGCGCATGGCGGCTGGACCGGGTCCGACTGGGGGAACGCCCTCTGGTCCGGCGCGTTTCTGCCGTTTCCGCACACGG
>CAYWZD010000757.1:0-1959 GCA_964462755.1 uncultured Victivallales bacterium
TGGACATGGTGGGGCAGGGGGCCGAGGTTGTCGAAAAACTTGGAGTAGACCGGCCATTCGCCGTATTTCTTCCAGAGCCGTTCGCCCAGCAGTTCCGCGCCGAGTTCCGCGACGGCTTCCGTCAGGGGAATCAGGCTGCCTTCCGGATCGACCAGATGGCTGATTCCTTCGTTCGGGGCAGTCAGCGGGCCGTTGTCCGCCGGAGTAGTGCAGCCGAGCCAGCGTTCATCGATTCCGCCGCGCTGACCGCCCAGCGCGTAATAGTCGTCCGGGCGGAGTTTGATTCTGCGTCCGGGGATGCAGAAGGAGCGAGGAACCCAGTTCGGGGCCAGCCGGAAAATTCCTTTTCCGGCTTCGAAGGCATTGTGAATGGAGGTTGCGTTGGACATGATGACCTTTCCTTTATATTTATAGATGGAGGTTGCTTGGACGGACGGTTCCGCTCTTTCCTTTTTTCAGTTCAAAGAATTCTCCTTCCAGGATCACCGGAACCGTGAACGAAAGCCGCACGCCTTCCTGACGGAACGGATGTAAGTTTCCGTCAGACACGCGCCGGAGTTCCTCGACACGGAAATTCTCCGGAAGTCGGAGAACGAGTTTTACATCGTGCAGCGGGATCGGAGGCGTTTCCGCCTGCGCGTTCACGATCGCGAGAACAAGGGAGTTGCCGTCCGTGCTTTCCAGCAGGGTGAGTTCTGCGGAACCGGGGAGATTTTCGGAGGTCTCCAGAAAAACGGGAAGATATTTCCGGACAAGCTGTTCGCCGAAGGTCCGTTGGGAATGGAAACGGCGTCCGAGAAGTCCCGAAAAGAGATAGACGCAGACTCCTTTCCCGAAAGGATGCTCCGTCAGCCCGGCGTAATCGGTCTCTTGACCGGGCGGGTTCGAGTGGATGGACGCGTAACGCACGGGATCGTTGACCGGGAGTTCCGGCAGGACGACATTTCCGAGAATTTTCGTATCCTTTCCCGCTTTGACCAGCGGGGCGCGGTCTTCCGAAGAAATCAGGGAATCTCCGAAGGAAAGATAATTCGTGCCGTCGCTCCGTTTCCCGGAGAAGGATACCCCCAGAACATCCGCCAGAGCGAATTCCTTTCCGCCATTTCCGTCCGGATCGAAAATGGAGGTCCGCCCGGTCGCAAGGAGGGTTCCACCGTTCCGCACGAACTCCCGGATTCGTCCGCATTCCTCTTCGGAGAGATAAGCCGCGTTGTTCACTATGATTGCTTTCAGTGAATGAAGATCGAGTGTCCGGTCCGTAACAATCCGATAGGGAATATGGCACCGTGTCAGGATTTCGGCAATTCCGAGAACTTCGTCGAGGACGGCGTTTTCGCGGTTCGCCATGTTCCCGCGGGAATCGCTCAGTTCATGGAGATTCCGGCCATTCCGGGACTCGTCGATACAGCTTGTCATGGAGAAATACAGTCCGACGTCGGCCCGCAAAACTGCCTGAAGGGATTTGATCTGCCCCTCGAATGGCTTCAGTTTTGACGAGAGTTTTCCGAGTCTTTCGTAAAAGGATTTTTCCAGCGTGCCGTCCGGGTTGATCGCGTCAATGAAGAAATACGCTCCGCCGTTTGCAAGGGTGGTCAGGGCGTGAAGGAACAGTTCGTCATCCGACTTCGTGGAAGTATGGTCGTAAAGCGTCACACAGCGGGAGGTCATGAACTCAAACGGCTTTTGTGCGGAATAAGCGTCGAAGACTTTCACGCCGAGACGCTGCTGGAGAACGCCGCCGTAGAAGTCTCCCGAGGCGTAGTCGGATGCCTCCGCGATCCCGGAGGACTGCCCCAGACACCACCCGTGCAGGACCGGCGAGAACTGGTGCGTCACCGTGATTCCCGGACGGCGCTTCCGCACGAACGCGGTAAGCCGCTGCGCAAATGCCGCCATCGAGTTTTCCCGGAACCGCTGGAATTCCACCCATTCGGGATTTTCCCAATCGACGGTTTCCGG
>CAYWZD010000758.1:0-1956 GCA_964462755.1 uncultured Victivallales bacterium
TCATGTTGAAGCCCTTGGACATGCTGTGGAGTTCGACGGCGACGTCTTTGGCGCCGGGGACCGCGAAGATGCTCAGGGGCTTGCCCTGGAAGTTCAGCGGAGCGTAGGCGGCGTCGCTGACGATCAGCAGTTCGTTTTCCCGGGCGAAGCGGACGGCCTTCTCAAAGAACTCGAGCGTCGCGGAGGCTCCGGTCGGGTTGTTCGGATAGTTCAAATACAGCAGTTTGGCGCGCTTGCGCTGATCCGCGGGAATCGCGTCCAGATCGGGCAGGAACCCGTTTTCCTCCCGGAGCGGGAGCTTGACCGCGGTTCCGCCGAGATATTCCGTCCAGGTCCCGAGGACCGGATAGCCCGGAACCGTGATGAAGGTGATGTCGCCGGGATTGATGAAGCACGCGGGCAGGAGGGAGAGCGCGGACTTGCTTCCGATGGCGTGGCAGATCTCCTTTTCGGGATCGAGCGTCACATGATAGAGCGCCTCCATGTAGCGGGCGGCGGCCTGCTTGAATTCGCTGGTGCCGTTGTCGGCATAGATGCGGTTTTCCCAGTTGGCGGCTTCCTCGCAGAGCTTCTTCACGACGCTCGGGAATGCCATGTCGTCAGGTTCTCCGACGCCCATATCGATGATTTCGATGCCCGGATTCTTCGCGATGGCTTCGCGTTTGGCGCGCTTGATTTTCTCAAACTTGTAGATTTTCGTATCTTTGCCGAACATGCTCCCGCCGATGCGGTTTGCAAAATTATTCTGTAAAAAACTTTCGACCATTGGGTTTGTCTCCTGTTTAAAATGGTTCTATATTATATACAATAACCTTCCAATGCAAGAAAATCAAACGTCCGGACGGGAATAATGGCCTTGAAACGGGAACATTTTGAAAAAGCGCTGGGCATCTATTTGCCGCTGAACTGTCCCATCTGCGGAGGCGTTCCCTTCGACGGCGGAGCGAACCAGTTCTGCGCCGAATGCCTGAAGAGCTTCCGCTTCATCCGGGAGCCGGTATGCCCGTCGTGCGGCGGGGAACACAGCGGAATTCTGGAGGTATGCCCGGAATGTCTCGCCGCCGGACGCAAATTTCCGTGGAAACGGGGCATCGCCGTTTTCCGGATGGACGGCGCAATCAAGGAGGTCATCTACCGTTTCAAATACCGGGAACAGCCGGAACTGGCCCGTGCGCTGGGACGTCTTGCCGCCGAAGCCGTGCGTTCCTCCGGGGTGAAGGCGGATTTGCTGGTGCCCACGCCGCTGCACTGGTTCCGGTTCCTCCAGCGGGGCTTCAACCAGTCGGAACTTCTGGCGAAGGTGGTCGGAAAGGAACTGGGGGTCCCGACGGCGAATCTTCTACGGCGGACAAAGTGGACGCGCCAGCAGGCAAAACTGGATCGCGACGCCCGAATCCGGAACCTGGAGAAGGCGTTTTCGATTTCCGGCTCGACAAACTGCCGGGGACGGTGTATATTACTGGTCGACGACGTTATGACGACGGGCTCCACGCTCTCCGCGGCGGCGGAAACGCTGCTCGGCGCGGGGGCTGCCGAAGTAAACATCATGGTGCTTGCACGAAGACAAAGGGATTGATATTATGGCTCTACTGTTTGGAAAATCGAAGTATTCGACGCTCAGCGGAACTCCCGTGAATTCTTCCTCCCACCATTCCGGACTCACCGCGACGGAACCTCTGAAAAAGAAGGAGATTCCCGAGGGCCTCTGGGAAAAATGCAAAAAGTGCGGAGAAATGAATTTCACGAAGAAGCGGGAGGAAAACCTGAACGTCTGCCCCCGCTGCGGATGCCACTATCCCATGACCGCACAACAGCGGATTGCCCTGCTGACCGATGAAGATACTTTCAAGGAAGTCGACGCTCTTCTGGAATCGGTCGATACCCTGAAGTTCGAAGGCGTTGCCTCCTATACCGAAAAACTGACCGCCAGCAAGGCGAAGACCGGACTCAAGGACG
>CAYWZD010000759.1:0-1955 GCA_964462755.1 uncultured Victivallales bacterium
GCGTTCGGCATCACTCCGCCAAACATGTTATAATTTCGTGGGACTTCAGGTTATCACATGTTATGGAAAGCAATCCCTCCTCCTGCGACAACTTGCAAAACGGTGAAGAATTGCCGGATCACGGTCACTTGCGGGTGTTTGCCGCCGTATACCCGGACGACCGTGTCCCAATGATTAGCGATTCCCTGCAGCTTTTTTTCGTTTTCCCGCTTGTGTTTGGGAGATCGGCGGTAGTGTCCGGAATTTTGCGCACATTTGATTCCGATTGATTACGGACTCAAACGTTGCACGGGACGGAGCCGGAGCAATTTCGGCCCGACAAAAAGCTCCGGAGGAGCAGGGCTGAATTGCGCAGACGTCCCCGTCAGCTTACCATACACCCCCCGTCGTCGAGTTTTCCAGTGTTCATGTACTGCGGGCGCCCCATTTCGCAGACGAAATATGCCGGAGACGGGCGCCTACCAGCAAAGAAGAACTACCCATCGTCTAATGGTATATGACATTAACTATTTTTTGTCAAGTGCTGTTTTCTGCTTCTGACAGTTTCCGCAGCAGGGAAGAAAGTTTTTTTCAGGAAATTAGATAAGGCTAATTGACAAAGCGAAAAAGAGGAGTATACTATAAAGAGAAACCGCAGGAATAACGACAGGGAACCATGAATCGCACCGGTGAAATTTTTCGAATCACGATGCTGCTGACGGCGCTGATGTTCAGTTTCGTCGCGACGCTGCATCCTCTGCTGCATGACTGCTGCTGCGAGGAGTTCGAAGAAATGTGTCCGATGATCGATGCCGACGCAGGCAACGACACCAGGTTGTTCGCCGGGTCCGGTTACGCCTCGCTTGAGGTGGAGGTGTTCTGCCCGGTGTGTGCCGGGCAGACGGTGTCTCCGGCTCCGGAACCCGCCGCGGTCGAAATCCGGAGAGCCGCGAGGCTCCTGCCGGAACGGCCCGCGATTTATCTCCCCGCGCTTCCCGTGAAGGCTTCATTCCCGCCACTGGCCCCGCGGCCTCCGCCTGTCTGCTGAACCGTTCTTTCCGTTCCGGCTCCGCCGGAGATTGATTAGCAGAAACTAATATCAGGCTTTTTTATGCGACAGGACAGCGATTCTGTTCAGCTGGAAATGGAGCGGGCCAAGCGCCAATTGCTCCAGTCCTTCGACTACCTTTATGAATTCGGCGGCTTCGGGCATCTCGAAGTCGACATGAAGATCCTGAAGCGGGGGCAGAAGGAGGTATTGATCCGGTGCGGCCGGGAATACCGTTTCGTCCTCGACACCAATGACGGCGAAACATCCGTCGCAAAATAACGTTGAAAGGAGGACGCCGCACTGGAATTGGAGGAGGCCGCCGATGTGGGTTCGGGGCTGCGAGGATTTTACGACAGGCTCTGTGGCTGAGCGAAATTTGTTACCCCAACACACAAAATCGGAGAAAACAATGTTTTTCAACGCGAAGAAAACCGGGAGAAAGTGCTTCTCCCTCATCGAACTCTTGATCGTCATCGGCATCATGGGCGCGCTCGCCGCGCTGATCCTGCCCCACTTCAGCGATTCCGAGAGTTCCGCGAAGGACGCCGTCTGCGACTACAACCAGGCGGGAACGCTGCGTTACCTCAACATGTTCAAGGCGGCGAACGGCGTCTACCCCTCCGGCTTCCACACCGGTCTTGCCGAAGACGGTTCCGTCCTTGACAACCTGACTGTCGCCGCCACCCATAACTTCACCAACGCTTCCACCCTCCATAACCTGACTGAAACGGAAATCGAATCGCTGACGAATGCCGGCATCGTCAAGTTGGCGTATGACAAGACGGGACTCGCGTCGAACCTTTCCACAGGAGAGGAGAACGAAGGCACTGTGACCGGCGCTTCCGTGGTTCGCACGGTCAATACGGGTTCTCCGTATTGGACCGAGGAGATGACTGCCGACGGAACGGTCAATGCGACCGGCGCG
>CAYWZD010000760.1:0-1952 GCA_964462755.1 uncultured Victivallales bacterium
AGCGCCAGCGCGGCGGCGAATGCGACGCCTTTGTTCGGATACGGCGTCGATTCCGTCATAAATCGGATGACTTCGCCTACGAATCCAGGCACATCGTAGAGTTCCTCCGGAAACGGCAGACACCCGGGAAGCGTATTGCAGACTGTCTTTTTTCTGTTGATATTCTGGCACAGGATGCCGGAAATATCCACGGTGGCAATTTCGCCGGACGGCAAAACGTTTTTGGGCTGATAGCATCCCGGCTCTTTGAGCTCGCGCAACTTTTTCCAGTCGTTCCCGACACAACCGTTATGGTGACATTTGAACGCGATTGCCCCGGACGGTTCCTGAATCAGCACGGCGGACTTGTTCGTGTGATCACTGTTGAACGGGCAGACGGGAAAAATCCACTTTCGGCCGCCTTTCCACGGCTGGGGTTCGCCAAGTTCCGGACAATATTGCCGAATCCATCTGTCAATGTCGAAGCTGTCCGTTGTTTTCCTGACCGGTTGCGCGGGATGTGCGACACCCGCGTAATTGGCAACCTGTTCCAGCTGTTTTACGGAAACGCACTGTATCTTCTCCGGAACGGAAAGAAGTTTTGCCATGCGGTGCGGACGGATCGGAATGGAATCGCCTTTGCAGTTCATTGTGCCGGGGATGCGCCAGATGCGCGCCGGGTTGTGAACGGTGCTGTCGATTTCCACAGCCTCGGTTGTCGCGGCGGTCAACGCTTCGACCGTCCGCTGAACCAGGCCGTTGTCATCGGCTGGAAGAGAAATACGGTAAAGCATCTGTGCGCCGTTGCCGCTGTCGGCGAGAATCGGTTCCGGCCAGCCGACGGAGGCCATGTCTTCGCGAAGGTCCTGCGCTTTTTTCAGTGCCGCTTCGTGCTCCGCTTCGGTACTTGAAACGCCTGATACCCGTTTCGGATCGCAGTCGATGAGAAGCCAGCGGCGCTCGGCAATGTCGGAATCCGCCGTCGTCGGCTCACGTGTGATGCCGCGGATGCGGTTGCAGGCGCGGGCCAGCAGATCCTGTTTAACCGGATTGACGGTCGCGTAGGCTCCCCGATAGGAGCGCAGTTTCCCGATGGCGTCGGCGGCGGCCGGAATGTGTTCGTAGTCAAAATACCCGGACTCCATGTGCGGACGCATCCACTCGGCGGCGACCGCGTCGAGAACACGGATTTCAAAGACATCTCCCGGTTGAAACCAGAGTTGCAACGCCCGGATAATCATAGATTTATCGGTCATGCCCGGAACTCACTTTCTGGACTTCGAGCCGGAATGGAATATCCGGCAGCGAAAATATGACGCTCGGCTGACGATCCAACGGAACGCTCATGAGCCTCTTCATGAAATCAAGGTATCCAATCAGCAGATTCCCCGCATCCGAACCGGTCCGTTCCAGGCGTTCAAGAACGGGGAATACCTCGGTTTGGAGCCAGCATTCCAGAAGCAGAGCCTTGCGGCCTGTGTTCGCGGAGAGGAGTTTTTCCACATCGGAGCGCGGAACCAGACGCACGATCTGAAGTCCGCCGGGCGTCCGGATGCGCTCGTAAAGAGGCGTGTTTTCGGTATGCTTCGCCAGCTCGCGGTTCGGATTGGAAAGACCGAGAATGCTGCAGATGTCCCGAATGACGAAGTAATTCTTGTCGTTCAGCGATACCACGCGGACAGGCATCCTTTGGAAGGTGAAAACGGTCGTGTCATTCATGATCTTCTGGCTCCTTGATGTTTTTCAGAAAACGGATTGCCGTCGCGGCGGTGTGTGTGGCCTCGATAATCATCTGACGTTTCGTTCCCTTCTGTTCGCCGCAGTTCAGACTCGCCTGCAGAAGTTCTCCGGCTTCCTCGTTCACAATGGCCGCACGATGAACCGGATCGGCGGGCCAGTCGGGATGCAGCGTTTCGGCGCGGTCGATCTCGGAAAAAATCTGTGCAAGAACAGTTTCAATTTTCATGATTGGA
>CAYWZD010000761.1:0-1937 GCA_964462755.1 uncultured Victivallales bacterium
TATTGAAGACGCGCCAGAAACGTGGCGTGGGTGTGTCCGCTCACGAGCCATGTCGCGGCGGTCCGTTTTTCCACGGCTCCGGCCAGAAATTCCCGCATTGGAAGGACGAGTTCCCAGCCCGGCTGCTGGATCGGGGAATGGTGTGTGAAAATGATCACGGGACGCGAGACGCATTTCGCCAGTTCTCCGGTCAGGAACCGACGTTCCTTCTTGGATAGTTCGCCCTTTTTGCCCGTGTCCAGACCGATCAGCGTCCAGTCTCCCAGAGAGCGGGCGCAATTTTCCGTGATTTTCTCCCCGAGGATTTCGCACATTTTCGCCGGATCGTCATGATTGCCGGGAATGGCGAAAACGGGAATTTCCGGTTTGATTCCGGCAAGGATTTCCTTCAGTTCCCGGTATTGGTCGGCGGCGCCCGTATGGGACAGGTCGCCGGTGATGACCACCATTCCGGGCGCGGGAGAAAAGCCGTTCAGCAGAGAGACCAGCTTCTTCAGGTCGCCCCGGATGTCTTTGGTGAACACGACATCGCCTTTCTTATCCTTGTCGGACAGACTGTAGAGATGGAGGTCGGACAGGAGCACGAGATAGGGCGTTTCCGGGGTGATCCGGAATCCAACGGCTTTTGCGAGTTCTTCGATCGTCCGGATCTGTGTTTCCTTGCCGAACCCGTAGTTCTTCTTGGGCATCATGTCGTTCAGCGTTTCGGCTCCAAGCACGGCCAGACCGACCGCCGCCAGCAGGGCGGCCCACAGCGTTTTCATGGATTTCATACAGAATCTCTCCTTTCTGTCAGCGAATATTGTCGACGGTCAACTGATCGCCTTTGGCTGTCACCCAGATTCCGGAACCCGGATTCAGGGATATTTGAAATTCAAAGGGAGGAAGCACATCCGCGAATCCCGGATTGGACCGCACCGTGAACGTTTTCCGTTTTGACCCGGGATTGTGAAGCCGCATGGAAACGCCCCGTTCGGAAATCCCGGCAAAGTCGATTCTCAATTCGGGATCGTCCGCAAGAATCGGGTGTCCGCAGAGCACTTTCGCCGCCTTTCCCGCGGGCAGAGTGAAGAAGGCGACGCCGTTGTCATGGACTCCCTGCGCCTGATATTCCGCATCCCGGAACGACAATACGCTCCAGTTCGGGTTCAGTCCGTGAATGCGGACTGGAAGCGGATCTTTTCCGTTCCATGAACCGTTTTCCCATGCCGCGGTTCCCTTGTCCGCGTTGAAATCGAGCACATATTCCGTGCCGTTCAACGTTCCATGAAGCATGCGCTGAACCATTCCGGCGCGCAGGAGGCGTTCTTTTTTCAACTGACTTAATGCATCGGCGGAGTCCACCGGGGTTTGAGTCAACAGCATCAGGAAGCGGAGCCGGATCGTTTCCCCGGCCCGGAGGTCGCGTTTAGGAAGATAGACGGAAAGACGTTCCCGGCAGTTCCATGCTTTCACCTCGTCCAGCCGCACTTCCAGCGGGATCGGATTCAGGGAGATCAGCACCGGTTCGGCAAGATTGTTCGGAAACAGCGCCGCCGCGCCGTACGGGGCGAACGGAAGGGAAACGGCTTTTCCGGTTCCGGAAAGTTTCCCCTCTTCGAACTTGCCGGAAGCGGTTTCGACCCGGTATTTCCAGTGGGCAGGGAAGGCCGGCATCAGCCCGAAGCTGAAGACCCGCAGGGATTCCCACTTTTGCGCGGGAAGGTCCTGTTCGATGTGAACGGTCAGTTCCGCCAGAACTGCGGTGTCGCCGTCGACGGCGGGACGGAAGGCGGTCAGGTCGACGAGGGAAGTCATTTTTGCACCCGGAACCCGGAATTCGTAGTGAATCCGGTTGCCTTCCCCGGAGGCGGCCGCAATGGACATCTTGCTGAAGACGTGGTTTTCCTCCCGTCCGTCCGCGGTGCGGAGAAGAGGCATCGGCTGGACGAATTTGC
>CAYWZD010000762.1:0-1927 GCA_964462755.1 uncultured Victivallales bacterium
AGCGTAAGTCTCTGCGGGACGGTTTTCCCGGGGAATTCAAAATCAATTTGCGAACGACTCAGGAACACCGGAATCGGACGGTACGGCAGATCGGGGCTGTCCGGTTCCGGAAAAGCGCCGAGATCCCCTCCGGCTGTCTCCTGAAAATTCGGAACGCGCGTTCCGGCTCCACTCCCCGGAGAACCTTTCTTCAAACGGAAGCATCGGTCCGTGTCGTTTTCATAGACCGGCTTGCCCTGAACCGCATGTAGTTCCTGTTTTTTGTCGGCAAAGGCTTTGAGCGTGGATTTCTCCCGATCCGCGATTTCATGATGGAAAAGGTCATAATCCATATCCACGGGAATCGTCAGTTTGTATATCTGCCAGTTTCCCGTCAGATTGTTATTGCGTGCCACCAGACGCGGATTCAGTTCAATCGTCGGTTTCCGGGCGAACCCGATGCCGGACCCGGTATTGTTGAAATAGTGAATCCGTCCCACGCCCAGATCTCCGAAAACGGTTTTCAGGGCGAGTCCGCCGTAGTTTGTGAAATCGCCCAGATTTACGATCAGATTCCGGAAAACGTAGGACGGCCCCACGATGCACGGAGCCACGCTGATTCCGCACAACATTCCCTCGAAACGGTTTCCGTAACAGCGGACGTTCGACTGTCCGCCGTCAAGTTCGATTCCATCATCGTTTCCGAGCGCAAACATATTTCCGTAAATATCGCCGTCGCGGTTGAACCCACCGTACGGAGAAGAATTATCGCCGCCTCCGATCGCATCGTCCCAGCGGTGATAGTCACTTCCGATTAGGTCATTGTAACGGAAAACAAGTCCGCCTTCCGTGCTGCGTGTGGCAATCGCCATGGGCCCGGAGGAATGCGAAAAGAACCACGGATTTGCGGTTCCTGCCGGAGAGTGAATATAACAGCGCTCCACCAGCACATCCGATGAATTCAGAATGAAAACAGCGGCGCAGCTCCACATTTTTTTGCCGTCCATGGCAAGATATTTGCCGTCATTGTCCAGGGACTGTTTCAAGATGGGCGCATGCCCGGCAATATCGCAGTTGACGATCTGAATGTGTCTGGAATCCTGCAGAAAAATCGAATTCCGGACTCCGTCCCGGATGGTCAGTCCTTCCAGAAGCAGATATTCCGAATTGCGGACCAGGATGACGCGGGAAACTCCTTTCATGCCGGAGAGGACGGATTTCGGATTCTTCATCGTATAGCGAATCCAGCCGTCCGGCGTTCCTTTCGCCTCCAGAATCAGGGGCGTGTCATTCGGCATTTCATCCAGATAAACGGTCTTTGCGATTTTGACTCTCGAATTTCTTGTGGTGAACTCTTGTTTCAGAATTTTTCCGCCGGGTGAAAGCTGGACCTCCAGTTCATACGGGGTGTTTTCTTTCAACAATACAATGCTGCCGCGCCATTCATTTTCACGCACGGGGAGCGCCTTCAGGTCTTTTCCGAAAAAGTTGCTGTTTGTCGCCTCCCTGATCTGCCGGGGCAGTTTCACCGGAGGCAGGGCTTCCTTCCACTCTGCAGAGCCTTTTTCGCGGAAACGCATCGTGATGCTTTGCGTCTCCGGTTCGCCGATCACGGATATACCGCAATTTTCATAGAGGGGATTTACGGCGATTTCCGCCCCGGACGTCATCAGACAGAGAAACGACAGACATAAGAGAAAATTTTTCATGGGACATTCCTTTTTTTGATTCGGAAAAGCTCGTAACATCAGGGATTCGGCCACCAGAACAGGTTCAGGTAACCGCCCGGACGGAACGGGATGTCCCGGTAAACATAGGACCGGACGTGCATATCTCCATGGAGAACGACGGACGAACCCGAGTGACGGAAATACATCGGCAGTGCGGGGGCGTTCCCGGCGGCAGTCAGCGGATCGTAGTAGTTGACCTGAAATTGGTTTTCCATCTG
>CAYWZD010000763.1:0-1926 GCA_964462755.1 uncultured Victivallales bacterium
TGATGGAAAGCTTTTGAAAAATCCGGCGGACGCTCCTCTTCCTTATGTCCGGGGAAAAACCAAAGTCTGGATCACCGGAGGCGTCTCCTTCTTTCATGTCGGGCTGATCGTCATCCCACTGCTGTTCCTGACGCTCATGCGATATTTCGATCCTCCTCTGCTGGTCATGAACATTCCGATTGTCGACAACCTTCCCAAAGAAAACACCGAGATGTCCCCGCATCCGGCGACGGACCGTTCCCGTTCCTCCGGAACCCCCGACTACGGAGACCCCAAACCCCTGACGGACATTCCGGACGTCCCGGCGCTTCCCAGAAAAGCCGATCCGGAACCCGTTGCGGAAGAGATGCCTCCCGTCAGGGAAAAAACCGAACCGGAAAAAAAAGAGGTGACGCAGAAACCTGAAAAGGTGGAAAAAGAAACCCCTCCCGAACCCGTGGAGAAGTCTTTGACCGGGACAAAACCAAAGAAAACCACTCGCTACAAGTCTGCCAATGAGATCAAGATCAGCAAAAAGCACGTTTTCCTCCCGTCCAAAAACAGCGACAGCGGTTCCGGCGACGGCGATCCAGCCCGCCATGAAATCGGGAATATGATTCGCAGTCTGACCGGGACTCCCGGCGGCCGTGGAATTCCGGGAGGCGGCGGTGGTCCCAAAGGAGTGCTCAGCAAGGACATCCGCGACTACTACAATACGGTCGAGGTTTTTCTGAAACGCCGCTGGGACCAGCCCAATGTTGAAATGCTGAACCGCACGACTCCGCGAGTGGTGGTCCGCTTCAAAGTCGATTCGGATGGGCGTCTACTTTCCGCCGTCATCATCAGCAAGTCCGGAATCAATGCGATGGATGCTTCCATGCAGGCCCTTCTCACTTCTCTGAAGGTTCTGCCGCCTCCTCCGATGGCGATGGAGTTTCTTGTGACGCTGAAAATCGACCGCTGACTGTTTCCGTCCCGTCTCAGGGAACATTCCGCCAGTTCATGCATGATGTTTTTCGAGAACATCCGTCCTGTATTCGGTCGGAGAAATGCCTTTGTATTTCCTGAAGAATATGCAGAAAAGGCCGGGGAGCATGAAGCAGAACGCTTTCCCGATTTCGCCAAACCAGTTGAATTCTTCCATGATTCCGTTATATTGCTTCGTATGCGGTCATAAACGTTATTCCGTGAAATTCCCGAAACATTTGTAAGGAATGGCTTTCTGGAAAGTAGATGGACTGCATGGAGGCAATTTGAATGGCGTATACAACAAGAAAAAGTCTGTTGCTGAAGGTTCGCGACGGTGAGGAAATCGGCTGGACAGAGTTTTATCGGACATACCGGCCACTCATCATCGTGCGCGGACTTGACTTCGGCTTGCACGACCAGGAACTTGAGGAACTGGTTCAAAAGGTCATGCTGGAATTTTTTCACAAGGATATTTTCCACACCCGCTTCGACATTGAGAACATTCCCGAATCGTTGTCTTTCCGTTACGACAAAGCCAAAGGCCGATTTCGCGACTTTCTCCGAAACGTTGTCCGCAACCACGCCACCCATATTCTCGCTCAACGGAGAACGGACCATGAACCGATTTCAGATTTCGAGGATATGCTCCCTGACCAAAGGAATCCAATGGAAGATGCGTGGCATGAAGAGTGGCAGAAACATCTGTTGAATATGGCTCTTCTGGAGCTCAAAAACCATGTCAAGGCCCAGTCCTGGCAAGTGTTCGAAATGCTTGCGATCCAAAGGAAGTCTCCAGAGGAAGTCGCAAAAACTCTTGAAATGTCCTGCGCTGCCGTTTATACAGCGAAAAGCCGCTGTATGGTCCTCCTGAAAAATGAAATCATCCCAAACCTGGAGGACTCAAAATGAAGCATTACACCCAAGCGGAACTCGACATGTATCGTCATGGGGACATGAATCTCCTCGGACGGATTCAGT
>CAYWZD010000764.1:0-1926 GCA_964462755.1 uncultured Victivallales bacterium
AGGATGCGGCTTTTGAGCATGGCCGCGTAGGTTCGGCTGGAAGCGTCGCGGACTTCCCCATAGCCGACGATTCCCTGATTGGTGTAGATTTTGAGGAGTGTGCAGCGTTTGGGCGCTCCGTCGATGTCGGCAAAGCGCATGTCGGTGATCTTTAAAGTGGACGGATCGATTTTCATAGGGTTGACTCCTGGTTGGATGATTCCTCTGATTTGCATTCGTCAATGGCTTTCCGGAGGATGCCGGCGAGCGTTTCAGCCTTCGGACCGTCGAAGTCTTCCGCGCTTCCGATGATCGACAGCGCCGCTTCGACCGTGCGGCCGTCATCTCCGTAAAGGGGCATGGACATGGCCGCGATGTTCCAGCGGTTCTTCCGCAGGTTCATTACATATCCTTTTTTCCTGATTTCCGCAATCCCGTTGAAAAGAAGTTTCGGGTCCTTCTTTTCCGGAATATCCGCATCGCAATCCCGCACCAGCTGCCGGAGAGTCTCCTCGGGTTCACCGCAGAGGAGTGCGGCTCCGACGGACCCTTCGATCAGGGGGAAGGTGGAACCCGTCTGGCCGGTCAGGGCGACCGGGCCGGGCGGTTCGGCACGGAAAAGCGTCAGCTGTTCGCGGTCGCGCCGGATCGAGAGTTTGCAGGCGATCCGGTATTCCCGGGAGAGGCGCGTCACCACCTTTTTTGCGTGTTCCAGCCGCTCCATCTCCGCCCGGAAATGGGTCAGGAGCGGAAGCAGTCCGCCGGAGAGGGCGTAATTGCCGTCGTCTTCCTTGCGGATCCAGTCGTGCCCGCGGAGGGTGCTGAGTATCCGGTAGGTGGTACTCATGGTGATTTTCAGTTCCCGGCTGAGTTCAGCCTGGGTGTATTTCTTTCGGGACAGCGCTTGGAGCAGATGCACTGTTTTTTCAACGGCCGGGATTGTGTTGTTCATATTTGAACATTCCTTTTTCATATCTGAATAACAAAAAATATATCCTCTTCATGAATTTTTCAATCGGGGAAATAAAAAAAACAGGAAAAATGTTTGTTTCGCGCAATTCGCGTTCAAGCATTTTTCCTGTTTCTTCACTGAAAAAGGAACTGTTTCACAACCTCAGTATGCAGTGAAACAGGTAGACCGCCCGGAGCCGGACGGCTTTGCGGAACACTCTCCGCAGGGGAGCCGCGATCTTCCGGAGCGCCCGGACGAAAGCGGAGACGGTGATGCTGATCCGGCTCAGCAGAAATTCGGGCATCGCGATCCGATATGCAGACGGAGCCTCGAAGATGTTGAGCGTGAAAAACAGGGACGGCGACGGGAAAAGATTGAAAAAGGAAATTTCATTCCCGAACCGCGGCCTCGGACAATGCACCGACAGCACCGCGCCGTGCATTCCGGCGTATTCCTGAATGCGGTACTCCTGAAAAAGTGATGTCCGACAGCTGTTCTTCATGGATCGTTATCCGTCCGGAACCGTTATTTCTTCTTGGAAGCGGCGGCCTGTTCGTTCTTCTGGAGAATGCCGGCGTCGAGAAGCTTGTCGATGAGCTGCTGCATGGAATTGAAGGCGGAGAGGAATCCCTGCGGAGGCATGATGATGCGGACGGAGGGACGGGGTTCCGGAGCCTTGCCGTCTTCGGTGGGCTGAAGGGTCACGAAGTCGTAACGAACCATGCCGCCCGCGAAGTGAATCTGTCCGATTCCGTCTGCAAAAATTTCTTTTTTCTCTTCCATTTTTTCTCCTTGTTGTAAAATGGATTTTTCTGTTCTTCCCGGAACGGATTCCCGGGACATAGCCTGTATTATAGCCGGGATTTCACCGGTTTTCAACTTTCCGGCGCATAAATATAGAGAAAAACTTCTGTTTTCATAGAAAAGGGGTCTGAGGGATCATTACGTTTCTTCTGCCAGATGGGCCGCCAGTCCGGAGTGTCGGACGGTGGGGG
>CAYWZD010000765.1:0-1921 GCA_964462755.1 uncultured Victivallales bacterium
GGCCACAACATCGCCTACTCCATCCATGCGGAAAGCGGCACGAAAACCAGCAAGACGCCCCCCTTGTCCGCGGCCGCCGCGGGGGCTTCCGACGACAAGTTCTTCGAAGTCCACACTCCGATTCCCGGCGCGGTGATCCGTTTCCTGAAGAAACCCGGCGACAAGGTCACGGCAAAGGACGCGATCCTGATTCTGGAAGCCATGAAGATGGAAACCCCCATCATGGCCGGACACGATGGAATCATCGCCAGTTTCGAGGTCACAGAAGGCATGCAGATCCAGACCGATGCCCTCGTGGCGCTCATCAAACACCAGTAAGAAAGGGAGCTGTTATCATGAACTTTCATTTTCTGGAAGTCTTTCAAGGCTTCAAACTCCTTTCCTATCAACTGGACCACGACTGGAAAATCGTCGCGGGACGCATCGTCCTCATCGCTCTGGGCGTGCTGATGGTCCATCTCGGACGCAAAGGCGTTCTCGAACCTCTGCTGATGATTCCCATGGGACTTGGAATGAGCACAATCAACGCCGCAATGATGTTCTTCGACCCGGTCAACATGGTCAGGAAAGCCCCGGTCGATCCGACCCGGGTCGGCACGCTGTTCCTCGACTCGATCGAGGCGAACAACGACAACCTGATGACGCTCTGCCAGGTGGACTGGCTCCAGCCCGTCTACACCTTTGCATTCAGCAACGGTCTGATCGCCTGTCTGATCTTCGTGGGGATCGGCTGCCTGCTGGACATCGGTTTCGTCATGGCCCGTCCTTTTCAGAGCATGTTCATCGCGCTCTGCGCGGAACTGGGCACGCTGCTGACACTCCCGATCGCCATGCTTTTCAAGGGGATCAGCCTCGGCGACGCCGCCTCCATCGCGCTGGTCGGCGGCGCGGACGGCCCGATGGTGCTTTTCGGCTCCCTTCAGATGGCGCCCCATCTGTTCGTTCCCATTACGGTGGTCGCGTATCTGTATCTGGCGTTGGCATACGGCGGATTTCCGTATCTGATCAAATTCATGGTCCCGAAGAAACTGCGGATGATCGAAATGCCGAAGGAAAAAGAGGAATTCCAGGCCACATCGGGGGAGAAACTGCTTTTCTCCGTGGTCGCCTGCGTGGTGCTTTCCTTCCTGTTCCCTGTGGCTTCGCCCCTCTTTCTCTCCCTTTTCCTCGGAATCGCCATCCGGGAATCGGGACTGGAAAAGTTCCGTTACTTCGTGAGCGAGATCGTTCTTTACGGTTCCACTCTCACGCTCGGGCTTCTGCTGGGCATCCTCTGCGATGCGAAAACCATCATGGACCCGAAAATTCTGCCTCTCCTGATTCTGGGAATCACGGCGCTGGGGCTTTCCGCGGTCGGAGGGCTCCTCGGCGGATACGCCATGTATTTCATGACCGGGAAGAAATACAATCCGGTCATCGGCATCGCCGGAGTCAGCTGCGTCCCCAGCACGGCCAAGGTCGCGCAGAAAGCGGTGTCGCATGACAACCCGGGCGCCATCATCATGCAGTATGCGCTCGGCGCGAACATCTGCGGCGTCATCACGACCGCGATCATCACCGCCGCGTACATCTGTCTTGTGAAATAAAAGGAGGCAAAGTATGCTTCAAGCCTTGCAAATCATGTTCTTAACGGTTATAATTTCAGCCATCGTCGGATTCCTGATTTCCCTGCTGATTTTCCTGCTGACCAAATTCGTCAACCGCGGAAAGAAAAAGCGGGATCAGGAAAAGGAATTGCAGGAAAAAGAAATCGAACTGGCGCTGGCCGTTGCCGTCGCCTTTGCGGGAAAACAGCCGAGGTGACGCGGCGCTTCCCTTCGAAAATTGTTCCCGGGGAACGGTCTCCGGGAAACCTGCCGTTCCCGGCCGCCCCCGACACATGCCGCATGTGAAAAAAGACAAGTTCGGAAAGCCGATGTGA
>CAYWZD010000766.1:0-1920 GCA_964462755.1 uncultured Victivallales bacterium
CGTTTTCCGGATTCTTCCACGGCTTGAAGTACGGATGTCTGGCAAGATCAAACATTTTTTTGTTATATCCTTATTTAGTGAACCCACGTTAGAGAGGATGTTTCAGCAGGCATTTCGGAATTCCGCCGTGAAGCACCAGTTTCTGTTGAAGCCACATTTGTTCAGAGGGAATCTCCGGCGTAAAAAGCCGTTTGCGGAGAATTTCCCACGCGGCAAAGAAATATTCCGTATGGTCCGGATAATCGAACAGCAGAAAACGCTCCGGCAGATACGGTCCGGCCAGAGGGATTTCCCGGCTGATCAGCAGAGTGGATTCCGGAATGCCGGCAAGATCATCTTTCATCCGTGCGTAAAGTTCGGGACGGATCGGGTGCCAGTAAATCACGACCTCCGGCCAGGAAGAACGTTTCGCCATCCGGCGGGTGTATTCGAGCATGTTGTCTTCTTGCGTGACAAGCCACGAATAGTTGAAGGAATCTCCATCGACCTCCGGAAGAGAAAGTTCCTTCTTGATCTGTTTCCATTTCCGCCGGATCGTTTCGTTGTAGCCGTTCCGGTTGGAAGGAAAACACAGCCCAATCTTCCGGTATCCGGCATCGACCAGTTTTTCAGTCAGTTCCCGGAGGGTTCTCAGGGAGTCGAATTCCACGTAGTTCAAGTTCAGGTAAGTAGGACAAAAGCCGCAGGAAACGAACGGGATGCCGTCCCGTTCCAGCTGTTCCGCGATCCGCGGCTGGCAGAAGGAGGAACAGGAAAAGAGAACAGCATCGAAGCTGGAGAAAAGATGCAGCTGGGATGCGGGAATCCGGGTATCCCTGAACGAAAGGAAAACATAGGAAAAACCGTCCGCCACGATCCGGTCGAAAAGACGGTCGCATGGCATGTATTCCATGAGTTTCTTCTCGGAATACCACCCCACGACGGCGATCGTGCCGGTGCGGAGTTTTTCCGGATGTACAATCATGCCGCAACGTCTTTCAGACGTAAGAAGTCCCGAATTGAGATGAGGCTTGAGGGCCGTCGTGACCGTCTGCTTGGACACCCCGTATTCCCGTGCCAGATCACGTGTGGATGGCAGTTTCCCCCGGAACTCTCCTTTCCGGATGCGCCGATCCAATTCCGCCGTGATGTCCGCATATTTGACTGTGCTCATCGCTCATTCTTTCCTGTTGTTTCCATGGATATAGTTATATCCGGAAATGGCTTTTTTACAATATGCAAAACCATGAGTCCAACCATAAAATACATTTTCTGTTAGGACAAAACCTATTTTCAACCGGGACAAAACCCATTCCGTTATTTCTCAGCGACGCCGATCAGAAGAAAATTCCGCTTGCCGACCGTCAGATTGTTCAGATCGGCAACGGGTTTGTCATCCCACAGGTCGCGGAACACTGCCTTTGCCGGATCAACGCCCAGTTTCTTCCAGTCGACGGAAAGTGCGGCCTTCCGGTCTTCCCCGCCCATGTTGCCGACCACGATCAGACGTCTCCAAGGAGAGGGCTTGCTCCATTCATACCAGGAGGCGTAGACCCGGGGCGAAGCGGACTTCACCGCGTCGCTGAACCAGTATCCGTGGAACTTCGCCGCCGCAAGATCGATGTCATGCTTGATGACGAACCAGCGCTCCACGGTTTTCAGATGGTTCATCATCGCAGTGACGTTGATGTCGTGCAACAGACATGGAACCATCCACATTTTCGTGTGCTGGACCGTATCATAACGGGGGCCTTTCGGCTTTCCGAGCGCCAGTTCCGGATACATCCACAGAGCGCAGTGCATTGCGTAGGCACAGCCGTGCGCCTTGCCGTAATAGGCGCTCTGCCATTCTTCCAGAGGGATGCCGTCCGTATAGAAGGAATCGACATTCTTGATCCAGAAGTGATTGTATTGTTCGCCCGGGAGCCAGAGGTCCCCGAG
>CAYWZD010000767.1:0-1915 GCA_964462755.1 uncultured Victivallales bacterium
TTTTCTCCGACTGTTACATCGACTCCGCCATCAGCGTCATGGTCCGCAAAGACCGCCTCGCTCCGGAGCAGAGGGCCTTTTCGCTGGACGGGAAACGGGTCGCGGTCATGACGGGAAGCGTCGGGGAGCGGCTGGTGGAAAGGGAATATCCGACGGCGCAGCGGGCCAGTTTCGACACGTTCAGCGACGCGGTCGCCGCCCTCCGCGGGGAAAAGGTCGATTACGTCATGGGCTCCTATACCAGCATGCTCAACTACGCGCTCAACGACCCGGGCCTCGCCCTGCTGCCGAACCGTCTGACCGATGAACCGAACGCCATCGCCGTCCGGAAGGGAAATACGGAACTGCTCGGCAAACTGAATGGAGTTCTGGAGAAATTCAAGAAGGACGGCACCCTGTCCGCCATCGAAAAGCGCTGGCTCCGGGATTCGCTCGTTCCCTACAAACCGGTGAAAATCCCGGTGCGCGGACCGGACGCCCCGGTGCTGAAAGTCGCCATCGCCGCCGACCGGGAACCGGTCTGTTTCCTGCTGAACAACGCCTATGCGGGTCTGGACTGCGAGCTGATCGAACGGATCGCGTATGAGCTGGGCATGCGCGTGGAATACCAGAACATGAAATTCGCCGGGTTGATCGCCTCGCTCCAGTCCGGGAAGTCCGACCTGATCATCGCCAACATGATCCACACGGCGGAACGCGCCAAGAGCGTGGATTTCACCACTGACTACTTCACCAATCCGCAGACTCTCCTGACGAGAAAAGGCCTTCTGCCGGATGCGAAAAAGAGCAAGTCCGCCGGCATCACCCATTACCGGGAACTGGCCGGAAAGAAAGTCGGAGTGTTCACCGGAACGATCCTCGATCAGATTCTCGCGCAATGCATTCCGGGCGCCATTCCCGAATATTACAACACATACGCGGACCAGGCCCAGGCCGTACGGCAGGGAAAACTGAGCGCCTTCATTCTGGACGAACCCATCGCCCGGCACATTCTCGGAGAAGTCGGACAGCTCAAAATCCTTCCCGAACCGCTGACCAAAGAGAGTTACGCCATGATGTTCACGAAGAGCAATCAGGCGCTCTGCGACAAGATCAACTCCCGGATCAGGCAGTATTACAAGGACGGCGTCCTTCAGGAGCTGGACTCCATCTGGTTCGGACGCGACGAGTCAAAGAAAAAGGTCGACATTCCCGCCTCGGGTCCCAACGGCATGCTGAGGATTGCCACCAATTCCGCCGTCACGCCGTTCAACTACGTCCTGAACGGAAAAATCGTCGGGTATGAAATCGACCTGATTTCACGCATCGCAAAAGACCTCGGTTACGGGGTCCAGATCAACGATATGGACTTCGCAGCGGTCATCCAGTCGGTCGCGGCGGGCAAATCGGACGTCGGCCTCGCCTGCCTGTCGGTCACCGAGGAACGCAAAAAGTCCGTCCTGTTCTCCGACCAGATATACGCCGGCGGCATCGTAGCCGTGGTCAAAGACATGGACAATCCGATGGAAACGCTGGCCGGGAAAAAGGTCGGGATTCTGACCGGCTCCTATTTCGACGCCCTCCTCAAGAAGCATCAGCCGGACGCCATCCCCGAATATTTCAACAATTTCTCCGACCAGATCGCCGCGCTGGAGGCGGGCAAGATCGCGGCCATGCTCGACGAGGAACCCATGGCGCGGATCATCGTCCGGAAAAACGACAGACTCCGGATGCTGGACGTCAAACTGACCTCCGACGATTATGCCATGGTCTTCTCTCCCGAACAGAAAGAGCTCTGCGCTGAAATCAGTGCGGAAATCCGTAAAATGCGCGAAAGCGGAGAACTCCGCAAGCTCGACGCCCTCTGGTTCGGCACGAATGAATCCGGCAAAAAACTTGCCTTCCCGCCGGGTCCGGGCAAGCGGAGAACCCTGAA
>CAYWZD010000768.1:0-1899 GCA_964462755.1 uncultured Victivallales bacterium
GCAGGCTGTTGCTGGCCAGACGGTTTGCCCCGTGAAGTCCGGTGCAGGCGGTTTCCCCGACGGCGTACAGCCCCTGGATTCCGGTATATCCGGTGGTGTCCGTCAGGACGCCTCCGCAGCTGAAGTGTGCGCCCGGCACCACGGGAATGGGCGTTTTGGCGATATTGATTCCGAGCTCGCTGCACTGGGCGAAGATACGGGGGAAACGTTTCCGCAGAAACGCTTCGCTCTTGTGGGTCATGTCCAGATACGCGCAGGGCTGACCGGTCCGCTTGAGTTCGCTGTCGATCGCGCGCGCCACCACGTCGCGGGGAGCCAGGCTCTTCATTTCGTGGTAGTTCTGCATGAATTCGGTGTATTCGTTCTTGCGATACTGCATCTTCAGGGTTCCGCCTTCGCCGCGGAGCGCCTCGCTGATGAGGAAGTTCTTCACTTTCGGATGGTAGAGCAGGGTTGGATGGAACTGGAAGAACTCCATGTTGGCGATCTTTGCATAGGCGCGGTAGGCCATGGCGACCCCTCCGCCGCAGGCGACATCCGAGTTGCAGGTGCAGAGATAGACTTTTCCGCAGCCGCCGGTGGCGATGGAAGTGGTGTAGGCGCCGAAAGTCTTGACCATTCCGCTTTTGATGTCGAGCACGTAGGCGCCGAAACAGATGTCGTTGTCGATGCCGCGTCCGAGACGTGCTTTGGTGATGAGGTCGACCGCGATATGTTCCTCGAAGATATGGATGCGGGGCTCTTTCCGGCACGCCGCGATCAGGGAGCGTTCGACCTCTTCCCCGGTGATGTCGCCGGAATGGAGAATGCGGCGTTTGAGATGTCCGCCCTCGCGGGCCAGGTCGAATTCGTCCCGTCTGGATTCCCGGGTGTCTCCGAGTTCTCCGCGCGTGGTGAAATGGGTTCCGATTTTCTGGGTCAGCCACTGGATGCGTTCGGGGCCGGCTTCTATGATGCGTCTGGCGTTCGCCTCGTTGCAGAGGTGGGCGCCGGCGTTGAGGGTGTCTGTAAGATGTTCGTCAAAGCTGTCGGTGGTGTCGGTTACGCAGGCGATGCCCCCCTGCGCGAGTTTGCTGTTGCAGTCGTCGATGTTTCCTTTGGTGACAATGGCGATTTCACCGGGGCATTTTTCGGCAAGCGTGAGGGCGCTGGAAAGCCCTGCCAGACCGCTGCCTATGATCAGATGGTCGAAGAATACTTCTTGTGTCGATGCCATTTTTCCGCGCCTTTTTTCATTTGCGGGTTTTCAAAATATCACATGAGCAAGTAAATTACATGCACTTTGGGCATTTTGCGAATGATTCCGGTAAATTAAATGGGACTTTTTTTAATGGATACTGACAGTTCTACGGCAAAGGACCGGGAGGCGAGGCTGCTTGCTTTCGCTTCCGGACGTATGAGAATCTTTCTGGAAATTCTGGCCGCCGCGGTTTCCGGCGCATTGTATGCCGCGATTTTCGCCGGACCCGGTTGGCGCTGGTTCGCCTGGTTCGGGATGGTTCCCCTCTATTGTCTGATCTCCGGACGGAGTGCGAAGAAGGCTTTCTGGTATACCTTTATCTGGGGATATTTCTGGAGTCTGTTTTCTTTCCTGTGGCTGCGCGAAATCCTGTTTCCGATCCCGTTCGTGTTTTCCTTTCTTCTGGGATTGTTTCCCGCGCTCTGGGGGGTGACGGTTCCGTTCCTTTTCAGAAACTTCATGATTCCGGCCGATGTCCGGCTCAAAGGCGCCGAGGCAATCCGCTCCTGGAGGAACCGCAATCCGTTCAAGGAGATTGCCTTCTGCATGGCGCTTGCCGGCTGGTGGTGCGTGACCGAGTGGATCCGTTCCTGGATTTTCACCGGACTGCCCTGGAATCTGGTCGGTTCCAGCCAGTGGAAGTTCAACGCCCTGATTCA
>CAYWZD010000769.1:0-1899 GCA_964462755.1 uncultured Victivallales bacterium
GCACCTGCCAGCGATTCGCGGCTTTCCGGATTTCCTCCGCGCTCCGGTAGACGCCTGAATAGCGGGGCTGGGGGCCGTATCCGGCGGCGGTCAGTTCGGCATAAAGCGGAAGCGCGTCGTCGAGGTTCTTCCCGCTTTCGTCCAGACCGGCAAGATCCAGTCCGCGCCAGAAGCGCTGGAAGAAGGGCGACACCGCGTTTTTATCCGGCGTCCGGAGATTCCCGACGGTGCGGACTCCCTCGGCGAACTCTCCTCCGAAGAACTTCCAGAAAAGTTCATGAGGATTATGCAGATTGCCGGGGTCCGGCAGACGTCGGATCGGTCCGGCGAAATAGGCGGTGATGGTTCCGTTCCGCTGGGGGCGGTCATACTGCGGCGGACCGGATTCTGCGGCGGTCAGCATCAGTCCGGGAATGGCGCGGAACCCGTCCCGGGAAGCCGCCTTGCAGTCTTCGGAGAGTTTGGCGAATTTCTCCGGAGTGAGTGCGGCGAAATCATCGGTGAAGACCAGAAAATCCAATCCGTTTTCCCGGGCGGCCTGAACTATTTTTTCCACGGAATCGCGTCCGTCGGTGTAGGGCGAATGGGCGCCGATCAGCCCCTTATGCAAGACTTTGTCTTCCGGCAGGAGGGCGACTCCGAAGGCGGGTGTATCGAACAGCGCCTCGAAGGAAGACGCATTCAAAGCCGGGGCTCCCTTCTCGAAAAGCCAGAGTTCAGAGACCAGCGTAAAAGTTCCCGAACCGCCCGGACCGCGCCGGAAATCCAGCGTGAGATTACCGTCGGAATAGGCTTTCCGGGGCAGGGGGATCACCGTGAAACGCGGTCCCTGCGCCTGATCGTAACGGGGCAGTTCCAAGGTTTTCAGCAGATGGTTTTCTCCCGGTTCCGCTCCGCTGGTCCACGATACTTCCACATCCCGCGCGCCTTCCGGCTGGGTGCTCCAGACTAAAACTCCGATTTGATATTCCCGCGCGGGATCGAGACGGTCGAAGCGGTAACGGAAACTCTTCTGGTCTCCGGCGCGTCCCGAGGCGGCGGTGGGGTGGAAAATATCCATCCACGGACGCCGGACCATCCAGTTGTTGTCCGGCTGAGGAAGAAGTCCGAAACCACGCTTCGCTGAATAAAGGCCATCCGTCAGACCGCCGGTATTGATGTAGTAACAGACTCCGTATCCGGCGGGCATCCTCTGTTTCATGACGAATTCCCGCCACTCGTTCCGATCCTGAATGACCGGGAGATTGCCTTGTGTCACAGCTTTTGCTTTGGGGGCAGGGGGAGCCGGAGTCGCGGCGGGCATCCGGTCGCGGCGGGAAGAAACGAAACGGAAAAGCTGATCCATCAGTTTCAGGCCGTTGCCTTCCTTGAGGACGAATCCTTCTCCGAACGCCCAATGGAACGCGTCATAAATAAAGAAACGGGATGCGGTCGTGAACACGGCCAGAAAACCGTTTCCGACCGGGCGCACCGCCAGAAACGGCGGACAGCTTTTCCAGTGTCCCGGCTCGGGATGTCCGGCGGCCATGCTTTTCCGTAGGAAGGAGCCGCAACTTTTTTCGCCCGTGACCAGAATTTCCCATTCCGGCGAAGGCTGTTTCATCGTATAGGTCCGCACATACGAATAACTGAAGTCCAGCGGCAGGTACAGAAACTGGATTCCGCGGGTGACCGGATGATCGGGTTTCAAGGCGGAGGTTTTGAGGTAGCGGTAGGCGAGAGCGCGGACTTGCGTCAGGGTATTGGCCGGATCGGAGTCCATCGGGATCTCATTCAGAAGCTCGACTCCGTAGCGGGAAAGAAACGGATTGAGCTGACGGATGAAGTCGTCCACGCCGTAGTAACTCGGGCCGGGGATCAGGACCAGCCCGCCGCCGGACTTCATGAAAAAGTCGAAGT
>CAYWZD010000770.1:0-1897 GCA_964462755.1 uncultured Victivallales bacterium
TGAGGGTGCCGCGGTGTTCGCGCGTTTCCGATTCGGAGAGGTCGCAGACATAGGCTTTGCCCTTCTTGATCAGGAGGACGGCGTATTCATAGAACTGTTCGAAGTAGTCCGAGGCGTAGAAGAGGTTGTTTCCCCAGTCCGCGCCGAGCCAGCGGACGTCTTCCTGGATGGACTCCACGTATTCGATGTCTTCCTTGGTGGGGTTGGTGTCGTCGAAACGCAGGTGGAAGGTTCCGTTGTATTTCCGGGCGGTGCCGTAGTCGATGGAGATGGCCTTGGCGTGTCCGATGTGGAGGTAGCCGTTGGGCTCCGGCGGGAAGCGGGTCACGACATGCTTCACTGTGCCGTTCTTGATTTCTTCATCGATGCGTTCGAAAATGAAATTGACTTTGGAAGGGGTTTCCGGTTCGTTCATGACAGTATGCTCCTGATTGATTTATCGGTCGGATGTTTTTTCCAGCTTGACGCTGATGCGGGAAGGATAGATGTTCCTGGTTTTGACGCCGTCCCGTTCGGAAGCGCACTTGACGTCGATTTCATACAGGCCGGCTTTGTCGAATTTGGAGATGTCCACGTAAGGAAGGAAGTCTTCCTTGCGAAGGGTCTCGATGACGTTTTTGGAGCCGGACACCGTGACGTCGACGGTGGGGGCGGAGACGATTTCGCAGGAGAACGTCCTCACTTTTCCGGTGGCGGTCGCGGAGAGAATCCGGACGGGCAGCGCATTGAAAGTCCGGGTTTGCACGGACGGCAGAATTTCGACCTGAACCAGCACCTTGGCGGGAGAGAAGGTGAACTGCGGATAGTTCTTCTGGTCGAGTTCCTGATCGCAGTCGAAACTGTGCGTGATTTCGCTCAGGCTGATGGGCGTCGTCTGAATCTGTTTGAGCGCGGTCAGCTTGGAGGCGGGCGCTTCCACACGGACTTCCGCGGGGGTGACGGTCACCTTGCCGATCGTATATTCGGGAGGCATTTTTGTGCGGTCGGCGAAGATCGGTTCGACCTTGACCATGCGGTTCTCGATGTCGTCGAGGGCAAGCGTGACTGTTTCGGGCTTGATTTCAACCGCGCGGGTTCCGAAGGGCGTCTGTATCCAGCGCAGATCCAGCTTCAATTTGTAGAATTTCTTGTCCTGGGTTGGAATGACGTCCTTGGCGTCGGCATTGATCGTGATGTCCGCGTTGGTGACTTTGTTGATCATGCTTTTGCTTCCCTTCAGGCCGACCGTCACCAGACACGGCTTGTCATCCATGAGAATCCGGTTGTTCGGGGTCTTGATGTTGACAATCACATTGCGGACATCCGTCGTGGAATCGATCTGCGCACGGATGGACAGGTAAACCAGCAGCGCCAGAAGAAAGGCCGCGATTTTCAGCCCGAGGTTTTCCCGGAGGAAGGCCGGCAGGTATTTTGAAAAGCCGTTCCCGTGTTCTTTACCTGATTTCATTCTGGTCCTCCATGTCGGTGTCCGGCTCGTTCAATGGAAGAGTCTGATGTCCCGCCTCTGTATTGAGATTTTCGGACTTGTCGTCTTTCTTGTCGATCAGATTTTCCTTCAGATACAGAATGAGTTCCGCTTCCGAAAGATCCCGCGAGAGCTTCCCGCGATAGGTCGCGCTGATGATGCCGGTCTCCTCCGAAACGATCACGGCGACGGCGTCGGTTTCTTCCGTGACGCCGATGGCGGCGCGATGCCTCGTCCCGATGTTCTTCGTTCCGATTTCCTGCGAGAGCGGGAGGATCGCATGGGCCGCCACAATGGTGTTTTCCCGGATGATGATCGCCCCGTCGTGGAGCGGCGAGTTCGGATAGAAGATCGACTGCACCAGAAGGGAGTTGATCCTGGCTTCCATCTGCACCGCGTTGTTGATGATGGCCGCCATTCCGATTTTTCCTT
>CAYWZD010000771.1:0-1895 GCA_964462755.1 uncultured Victivallales bacterium
GTCGCGGACTACTGGCCGGAATTCGGATGCAACGGCAAGGAAGACATCCGCCTCTGGCAGCTGCTGTCCCACCGCGCCGCCCTCTTCGAGACGCCCCCCACGGATTCCGTTCTGCAATGGGCGGACTGGAATCTCATGTGCGCCAAACTGGCGGGAATGAAACCCGCATGGAAGCCCGGCACCAAGTCTGCCTATCACGGAATCACCTTCGCATGGCTGATCGGCGAGACCGCCGCCCACGCCGACGGACGCCCCTTCAAACAGATTGTCGAAGAGGAGGTCCTGAATCCGCTTCGCCTCGATTCGTTCTTCTTCGGAACCACCCCGGAGGCGGACGCCCGGATCGCACCCGTCGACATGACCGACGCCGCCGATCCGAACGACTGGCGGAAGAAAATGGACAACCCGGTCTACCGGCATGGCTTCATCCCCTCCTTCAACGGGATCACAAACGCCTTCTCGCTGGCGAAATACTATGCGTCGCTCATCGGCGCCGTGGACGGAGTGCGTCTTCTGAAACCGGAAACCGTGGCACTCGCCGCCACGCTCTGCCGCGCGGCGGACGACCCGATCCCGCCGGAAGGAACCTGGGCCAAGTTCGGTCTCGGCTATGCACTCAGCGGTCCGCCGGAAAAACTGGGCCGGATTTTCGGTCACGGAGGCGCGCTCGGTGCGGAAGGTTTCGCGGACCGTGAAACAGGTCTGGCCTTCGGCTTCACCAAGAACAAGGTCAACCGGACCCATCCGGTCCACCCGGTGCGGGACCGCATTTCCGAAGCCTTCGGCCTCCCCCTCCGCCACTGGTAAAAAAAGAGGGCTTCCGTTTGTGCGGGAGCCCAGTTAATCCGTCCGTATGTTTTCGGACTGGCCTCAATCCAGCTTAATGGTGCCGGTAATGCCCTTTTTGTGGACGTTCACAATATACTCGCAGGCTTCCTCGGCGGTGTCCACGAGGGTGAAAAGTTCCATATCCGCCCCGGTGATCGCGCCGTGTTCCAGCAGAAGGGTTTTCCTGAACCATTCCAGCAGAGGCGTCCAGAAGTCCTTTCCCACCAGCACCAGAGGGACATGATTGACCTTGTTGGTCTGGATGAGGGTCAGGGCTTCGCTGAATTCGTCGAGGGTGCCGAACCCGCCGGGATACACAACGACCGCCACCGCATACTTGATGAAACAGACCTTGCGGATAAAGAAATAACGGAACTCCAGTTCGACGTTCTGATAACGGTTCGGGTGCTGTTCCATCGGAAGAAGGATGTTGAGTCCCACGGAGTTGCCGCCGCTTTCGTAGGCGCCCTTGCTGGCGGCCTCCATGATGCCGGGGCCGCCGCCCGTGATGATTCCGTAGCCGTGCCGGACCAGAAGGGACGCCAGATGTTCGGCGCTCTTATAGGAATCGCAATCGGGAGTGATGCGGGCGGAGCCGAAAATCGGAATCAGGGGTCCCTGCCGCGACATGGTTTCGAACGATTCCACGAATTCCGCCATGATCCGGAAAATGCGCCAGGGCTCCTCCTGGGTGAAATTGATCGACGGGGGATTGGCCAGAGTGTTCTTATATTGTGATATCGGATCGTTGCTCATTCGGGAACTCCTTAATTATATGTATAGATATCCATCCATGTTCAGATACGGTCCCTGAACAATAGTCCCGAAAAGAAAAAAAATCAAGCCTTCATTTGCTTTTCGGAGAAAAACAGTTATTGTACCGGATTCATTTTATGTGCGCATGAAAGGCGGACCCGCCGAGGGGATGCGCACGGCAGAATGTCTTACAGAAAGGTCTCAAGCATGCAGAGCAGAGGAATCGAGTATCTGGCTTCGCTGACCCATTCCTTTCAAGGAAAGAAAATCGCGGTTGTCGGAGACCTGATGCTGGATGCGTATACCTGGGG
>CAYWZD010000772.1:0-1893 GCA_964462755.1 uncultured Victivallales bacterium
CTGCCAGTTTTCCGGGAGTTTTCCATTCTTCGTGCCCAGCCAGACGGTCCGGAGCAGTTCCAATCCGGGAAGCGGCTTATCCAGCGTCTCCAGAGACGCCCGGATGTTCCGGAAGGAGACGGTTCCCTCTCCGGAAGAGATCCGGACGGAAAAACGCAGGGAGGCAATTCCGGACGGGATCAGCACGACAAACTGTTTTTCCGTCCAATCCATGTTGGAGGACAGCGGACAGACGGACTTCCAGAGGACGATTTTCCCCGCGGCGTCGAATCCGGTCACGAGCAAATACCCGGCGGCAATGTTCCGGCAGGAAAATTCGCCCTTGACGGAAAGCTGCATCGGAACTGTAATTTTCTGATACCATCCGGGAGAAACGGCTTCCGAATATGCTTTCCCGCCCTTCCCCAGCAGAGAGGCCGTGCCGTTTTCAAAAGTCAGCGCGGCATTCGAACCTCCCTTGCTCCATTGATCGAGCTTCTCCCATTCACCCGCGATGCAGAGGGAGGGAAGCATCCACAGAAAAAAGAGCACAAGGCTCCCTGTCATTTTAATTGAACTCATGGTTTCTTCTCCTGAAAATCAGTCGGTTGTATGCATGATCGTGCCGCCGTTCGGATCGAACCCGACAATCATCAGGTCGTTCGGGGTTCCCCGGGCGGAAGAGGCAAGCAGAGGCTCCACATGTCCGTCGACATACAGAATGTTCGTCCGTCCTGTCCCCAGATACGACCCCTTTCCGCTCGGGTCTCCATGCCGGTAGGAAAATTCCACCTTGAAATATTTCGTCAGCATGGTGTCCGGACGGAGAGAATCCGCGAACAAAATCGCCTTGGAGGGAAGTTTGATGTTTCCCAGACGGTTCCAGCGGTTGTCGTTGTAGGAATCGTTGTCATAGGGGCGTCCGCTCAAACGGGCATTCAGGATGAAATGGGTATAACGGTATTCCGTATATACGCTGCCCTCCGTTCCCCATCCGAATTTTTTGGGTTCGGCGGGACAAACAAAGGTTCCGACCGTCCGTTTGGAACTCGTCCCGTAAAACACGGCCCCGTGCGGGAGGAGAAGATCGTGCCAAGGTTCCTGCGCCGTCGATTTGTTTCTTGCCGGAACGATCCATTCCCTGTTGTCGTTGATGTACCCGGAAGAGGCAAGTCCGGTCTGTTTGAGGTTGTTCACGCACGCAATCGCCTTGGCGGTGTCGCGGGCCCGGTTCAAGGCGGGAAGCAGCATCGCCGCCAGAATCGCGATGATCGCAATTACAACCAGGAGTTCGATCAAAGTAAAACAGGAAGTCGTCCGCGAAACACCATTTGTCTTTCTTTTCATCCACATGGCATCATCCTTTCCGTTCAGTTGTTATAAATTGATTTTTTTCATCCATATCGGCATAAGGCAGCCGGCAGCTGTTCCGGATCACAAGCTCACCTTGGATATATAGACATCTCTCCGGCGGCAGATGATTCATGAGACTTTTGAAAAGCATTTCCGCCGCTTTAAATCCCAGCTCTTTGACCGGTTCGCGGAAAACGGTGAACGGCTTGTATTTCGGGTTCCGCACATCCTCGTCCATGACGACCAGAGATGCATCTTCTGGAATCCGGCGTCCAAGTTTTTTCATGACATTCAGAAATTCAGGAACAATACCGTTACTGACAAAAAACGAGTCCGCTTCCGGACATGCAACGATGTATTTTTCCAGCGAAGCCTCGGGAGAAATGGACGGCTCCAGATGGAACAAGTGAGATCCGGGATCGGAAACGCCCCGCCTCGCCAGCTCTTCGACGAAGCGTTTCTGACGGCTGAGAAACAGCGGGCCGGAAAGCGGCAGGTCGATGAAATGAATCCCGCGCATTCCGATTCCCCAGAGGAAAGTGACGACCTGCCGGACCGAAT
>CAYWZD010000773.1:0-1880 GCA_964462755.1 uncultured Victivallales bacterium
AAAAATGATTTTTATTGAAAGACAGGCGGCCGCACCGCAATATGCGGGCAGATTTGATTGTCGGAAAACTCCTGTTTTTCCTTGACATTCCGGTGGACCGGCGGTATATATGTTGGGCGGCGTGAAGGAACGCCGGACGATTGCCGTGTCATGCGGCCGTTGCCGTGAAACCGGAATCTTGGGGGAGAAGCAAGTGGACAGAAAAAAAGTTCTGCAATGGGTCACGTTCATCCTGAACCTGATCGTGTATTTCGGAATCTTGAATCTCATCTTTTTTGGAGGCTTCCGACTGATTACCCAGGGATACCCCAATCCATGGATTGCGTGGGGAGTGATTATCGTGTAGGAAGGCGTCCTGCTTTATCTTCTGGGATGCCATCTTTACAGGGAGATCATGCTGACTTCTCCGGAGAGACGGCGGGAACGTGCCGGAGAGATCAGCCGCATGGTTACGGCGTTGCGTTATGCGGGCTTGACGATCCTCGGGGGAATGCTTCTTCTGGTGTTCTTTAAAATCGTCGGCTGTTTCGACATCATCTACGCGGGGTGGCCTCTGCTGCTGTTTCCGGTTGGCGTGACGGCGGCGGTTCTCTTCGGAATTCTCCGCCCGAAAAAACGGGGGGCCGACTGGAAGGTCTCCCTGCTGTGCTGGTCCCTGCTGCTGGGGCTCCCTTTTGCGGTGGTTCTTCTGGGTTCGCTGACAATGATCCCCGAACGCTTCGAATACCGGACCCCGGAACTTCGTCCATGGCGGTACTTCTCGCTTTCGTCGAAAATGATACGGCAGAGTTTTCCGCCCGGGGCGAAGAACTGCATAATCCGGGGGAATAACGGATTCGGATTCGGTTATTTCTGGTCGTGCGAGTGTCCGGAGGAGGCCTTTCTCCGTTTTGCCCGCAAGAACGGCTATGTGTTCCAATCGGAGGTCTCCACGAATGCCGAAGGGCGTCGTCTGAAAAATGTTCTTTCCTTTGACTTTTTCCGGGAAATCGGTCTGGAGAGGACTCCCGCGTCTTTCTATTATTATAATAACCGTTGGCCGAATGGCGGCGGCTGGACGCTGGTGTATGATCGAAGCCGTCACATTCTCTATGGAAACTACGCTGCCCGGTGAATTCAGGACAAAAGGGATGATCCCATGGAAAGGAAGAAACAATGATTCTGGTGCCTCTCATAATCGGAGTATTGCTCGTGGCGTCATTTCCGCTTTTCCTGAACGGGCTGTCTTCCATGAACCGATGGTGGAAACTGGCCGGGGTTCTTCTTTATTGGCTTGCGTCGTGGGGGGCGGCGGAAGCCCTCCTCTTTGTTGGACAACTCAATTTGAACTGGCAGGAAGGACACGCCGCCATGCTGAAACTGGATTCCTTCATAGCCGCGCTCAAGTCGGGAGCACCGTTGCTGGACGTCCGATATGATCTCTTGGGGCGTCCGCTGCGGTTCCCTTTCATTTTCTGCGTGGCGGGTGTCTGCTGGAATATAACTGCCGCATTGCTGGCCGTCAATCCATATAAAAAATACACATGGATCGTTTTTCTGATTGCGCCGCTGTGGTTCGGCGGTTCGCTTTTCTGGAATATGAGAACCGAATGGATAGACAATAGCCGAAGATGGCAGAACGTCCAGTTCTTTCAGCTCAAATCGGAGATCGAAGAGGCCCGCAAAAAAGGGATTCCGGATTCCGCGATCGTCGGAAATCTGGAGGAAAGCCGCAAGTCATTTCAGTTCACCTATGAGAACAACCGGGCGGGACGGGAGTCCGTTCGCCGGACGCTGGAATCCCTCCGGAATTTGCCGGACTCGTCCGGACTCAGAGAAAGAACAAGGACGTTGAATTCACGATGATGCGTTCGGCGATTTCCGGTTTCTGTATCCGCTGG
>CAYWZD010000774.1:0-1878 GCA_964462755.1 uncultured Victivallales bacterium
TGCCGGGCCGCCTCCATGAGCAGACGGAACGCCATTCCGCCGACCAGCGTGTCATCGGGCCTTGCCCCCTCCGACAGGGCGTCGCGCACATCCTCGAAGCACTTCCGCAGACGTTCCGGGGAAGGGGAAACAAACATCGGCAGTCTTTCCGGAAACATCCGGGAAAGAAGCTCCAGAAGCAGAGGACTGACCTCGAAAAGAAGGAAATACCGTTCCAGCGTTTCCTTTCCGGAATAGATTCTCTCCGAAGGAATGTTCAGATCGGAAATTTTGAAAAATCCCGGTTTGCGCCGGATCACGTCGCCGTCCGGCGTGACGATCTCCTCGCTGCCGGAAAGGATCAGGGCCGCCATGATATAGGGATACGATTGATTTGTATTCTTGTAACCCGGATACAGAAAGGAATGGCAGAAGGACTGCACCCGGATTCCGCCGAGTGACGGAGAATAAGAGGATGTGTTGACCTGATACGTTTCCCGTGCCGTGGGCGTTTCCCATATACTCTGCATTTCCGTGCGGCCCTTCTCTATTCTTTATTTACCCGATTGTATTATTTTAATATATTGTATTTTCCGGGAAATGCAATTATCTTTTTCCGGAATCAGACAGGAGAATGAAAATGATCGAGATTACCAATTATCGTCAGGGCGCGATCCTGAACCACAATCACGGAACCGAAACAAAGAAGAGCCTTGCCGTCCGCATCGAGGGAATTTCCTCCTCGGGACATCCGGTCAAGCTCAACGGCGTGCCCGCGGAAATGGACGGACGCCGCTTTTCCGCAATCGTAGAACTCAATTCGAAGATCAATCCGGTGACGGCGTCCGTGATGACCCCTTACGGCGTCTTCTCGCAGGAGCTGACGCTGGTCTGGGACAAAAAATCCTTCCGCCGCTGCAACTTTTACATCGACGACCACATTTTCACTTTCACGGATCTGGCGAAGGAACACCCGAAACGCGCTTTCGATCATTTCTATCTGGCCGGACTCAAGAAAATCCACGACAAATACGGATTCAAGGTCACGCTGAACTGTTTCTATCACAACGACCACCATGAATTCCTGCTTAAGGACATGCCGGACATCTGGAAACAGGAATTCATCGACAACTCCGACTGGCTGAAACTTTCCATGCATTCCTACGGCGAATTTCCGGACCGTCCCTACGCCGAGGCCTCCGCCGAGGATTTCGGGCGTGACTACGACCTCATCAGGAGTGAAATCGTCCGTTTTGCCGGAGAGGAGACGTTCATTCCGCCGATCGTGATCCACTGGGCGAACGTCCATCCCGCCGTGGCGCGGGAGGCGATCCGGCGCGGCATGCGCTGTTATTCCACGGCGTTCCGGCTCCGCGTCATGGGCGGCCCCAGCCTCGTGGACCGTCAGAAGGGCGGCAATATGAATACGGTCGAACAGCGTTCCCTTTCCGGCGCGGACCGTGCCGCCGGCACGGAAGGACTCGAAATGCACTATGGATTCGGGGAAGAAACCGACTATCTCAAAAAACACGGGGTCTATTTCGATCCCGCGCTCGGAATTTCCTTCTTCAGCAGCTCCGGGTGCTGCTGCAATCTGGTCCCGCTTGCGGAAATCCCGAAACGCTACGCGGAAACGTTTGCGAACGCGAAACTGTATGGAACCGAAGTTTTCGGCGGCGCCAGCCACGAACAATACACGTTCCCTTACTATCCGAACTACCTGCCGGACCACATGAAACGCATCGAGGAGGCGGTCCGCTGCATGGTCGTGGACGGCGGTTGCAAGCCGGTCTTCTTCCATGACGGCCTTCTCGGAAACACCGTGTGGGGAGATTGAAAAATGACGTATGAAGAACGCATGAAATGGTTTCACGAAGCACGGTTCGGCATCTATGTGCA
>CAYWZD010000775.1:0-1878 GCA_964462755.1 uncultured Victivallales bacterium
GGGCTGGAAGTAGGAGCTCATCCGCTTGCGGAGGTTGGCCGCTTTGCCGACGTAAATGACCTTCCCGGTCCAGTCCCGATAGACGTAGACGCCGGGCCTGGCCGGTATTTCCGATGGATGAAACTCGCTTTTCCGCATGTATGTCCCGAAACGGTTGTTTGTTCAGTATACCATATTTTTGCGGAAAATCAACGCGGAACCCGGCTTCTCTCCTCATAATACAGGCGAAAAAAGCAATGCGCCGGTCTTTTGGATGACGCGGCATGGTCGTGGGAGCCGGGGAGGCGCTTCGCCCATAAGCGCTAGCCATTTTGAAGAGAAAGGTATTTCAGTTGTGCAGAGAGCGAATTTCGCTGTCGAGGTCGTTCGGAAAGCTTGAGTTTAATACGGCTCCAGTTTTGCAGGGCGGTCCTCAGCGAAAATTCCACGGGAAAGAGCGCCCGAACAAACAGTAGATACAGGAAGTGAACTTCTCTCCAGATGCTGCAGTTTGTATCGGGAGGAATTTCTTCAGGGGGAAAATGTCTCCGCAATGCGGATCATTTTCTCGATCAGAAGAGCAATCAACATTTTGCCATTTAAATAAGTTCGGATACTGACCGGATCGTATTTATGAAGTTGACCAAGCTCCAGAAGGGTTTTCAGCCGCTTGAACAATAACTCAATTTGCCATCGAATCCGATATGCCCTGACGATGAAATTGCCGGAATAGACTTCAGCGGGGATTGTTGTAAACACCAGCAGATATCCACATAATTCCACGGTTCTATCCGCAATTTCATGGTTGTTCCGCTTGGAGTGCTCGCGGACTCTTGCTTCTTCAGCCTTTTTGCATTGCGGGGTTTGCTTGATCGCGCAGATTCTGCCGGGAATCCGTTTCTCTTTCATCCGAAGTTCGACTCCCCATTCTCCTACCTCATTGTATTTCAATGCTCGCAGTTTTTTTATCAGCGGGAATGCGGTTTTCGTTCCGGGCAGGAACAAAGGAAGCTGACTGGGGGAGAATCTCCCGATGACGTCTCCGCCGTTCTCTACAACATAATTGATTCCGGGCAGATGCATGAATCCTCTGTCGGCCAGAAAAACATCGCCGGAAGTTACTGCAAATCGAGTCAACCCTTCTCCGGTTTTGACATCGGTGATCAAAACCTGGTCCGCATTTAATTGCGGGAGATTCATGCAGAAATGGATCCGTTTGAAACTTCCCGTGCTTCCCGGTTCGTGGATTAAAGAACCATCCACCACTTTCCAGTTGCGTCCATCATTGAACAGCTCTTTCGGGACTGTCCCATTCTCTCGAAGCAATTCATGAATGCACCAGTTGAAAAATTCTTCACATTTCTTGAAGTGATTGAACAAAGTAACGTCAACAATATCAACGATCCCGGATTCCCGTGCTTCCGCAACGGTTGTGCGCAACGAAATTCCGCTGGCGAGATGCATGAAAATCAGGCGCAGCAGATCAGACTCCTTGTTCTCCCCCGAGAACTTCCGGCCGAATTTCAGGACTTTCAACTCCTTGAACTTCGCCTTCCAGTTCTCCGGCAATAGCGATACGATGAAATCCCAATCCGAAAAATATTCATCCCAGGCTGCCATTTCACACCTCCTGTGCTACTGGGATAATATAACTGAGTTTTTATAAAAATCAAGTATATTGGCTAGCGCTTATGGGCGAAGCGCCTCCCTTGCTCCCACGACGGGGGGAGAAAGAGGGGGTCAGTGATAGATCACCATTGCCGAAGCGTGGCCGCACCCCGGGGCCAGGGTGGCGCCGTGGGGGATTCGCGCATCGAGATAGACGGTATCGCCTTTGACCATGCGACGGGTGTTTTCCTGGCCGCCGATGGTGTAGTCGATTTCGCCTTCCAGCACGAC
>CAYWZD010000776.1:0-1876 GCA_964462755.1 uncultured Victivallales bacterium
CCGCGGCATTCCCCCACGATGATCCGGTCGGGACGCATCCGCAGGGCGTTGATGACCAGGTCGCGGATGGCGATGCGTCCCTTGCCTTCGATGTTGGCGGGACGCCCTTCCAGACGGACGAGGTTCCGGTGCGTCAGCTTCAGTTCCGCGGAGTCTTCGATGGTGACGATCCGCTCTCCTTCGGGGATATACTGGCTGATGACGTTCAGCAGGGTTGTTTTTCCGGAACCGGTGCCGCCGGAGATCAGGATGTTCTGGGAGGCCCGTACCGCCTCTTCCAGAAACAGAGCGATTTCCCGCGTCATGCTGCCGAAACGGATCAGGTCGTCCGAGGTCAGTTTCTTCTTGGCGAACTTGCGGATGGTGACGGACGCCCCGTCCAGCGCCAGCGGCGGAATGATCGCGTTGACGCGCGAGCCGTCCGGCAGACGGGCGTCCACCATGGGGCTGGCGTCGTCGACATGGCGTCCGAGCGGTTCCACGATCCGCTGAATGATCGAGATCAAATGGCGGTTGTTGAAGAACTTCGCGCCAGTTTCATAAATCTTGCCCTTGCGTTCCACAAAGATCAGGTCGGGACCGTTGACCATGATTTCGTCCACCTCGTCCGCGCGGAGCAGAGGCGAAAGCGGCCCGTATCCGGCCAGTTCGTCCATCAGCGCCTGCCGAAGCTGGTCGGAGGCGATTCCCCTCGGAAGCTCGTGCCGAAGCTCCTTGAGCGTGATGTCCAGGGCGTCCTCCAGCTTGGCATGCATCTCTTCCCGCGCAAGTTCCTGCATGGAAACCTCGGTGAGATTCAGCTTTCCGAGGACATATTCGTGAATCCGTTTTTTCAGCGTCATCAGTTCCGGAGTATAGAGCAGATTGGCATCCTTGAATTCGTCCGGAACGGGTTCTGGCGCCTCGGGCGGCTTCGGCGCTTCCGGGGGAGGAGACGCTTTCGGAACGTCCCCGGCGGAAGGCGCTGCCGGTTTTGCGGCTTCAGGCGCCTTGGACGCGTTTTCGGAAAGGACCATCAGAAAACCGGCAATTTCAAGCCGGTCGCCGGGAGAGAACGCGGCAGGCTCCGTGACTTTCACGCCGTTGAGACGTGTTCCGCCGGTACTGCCCGCATCGGAAACGAACCATGCTTCCGGCCCGCCGAAAATCCGGGCGTGTTTCCGGGAAACCTTCTGGCTGTCCAGAAGGATTTCGCAACCGGCCTGACGGCCGACAGCCCATTCTCCGGGACCATTCCCCAGATCGACCGGCGGCCTGACAGAACCGTCCGGCGCAGTAATCAGAATCCACATACTTCTCTCCCGTCCGTTGTTTTTCAGAACCAGCGGCTCCAGAAACTCTTTTCCTTGTCCTCTTTCTTGACGCGGGCCTTGTTGTCCTGCTCGACTTTTTCCACCGTGCTGGCGGTTTCAGCCGAAGGCGGCATCTTGATTTCGGGACCTTTTCCGGCGACCTGCGGATAAATCAGGATCAGCACCTGCTTATCGGAAAGTTCATCGGAATTTTCCGCAACGAACCAGTTGAGGCCGGGCACCTTGCGGAGGAACGGAATGCCGGAGTCGTCGGTCGTGGCCTGAACCATGTCCTTGAGTCCGCCGAGAACCAGCGTCTGTCCGAGTTTCGCGGTGACCGTGGTGACAACCCGGGTCATCTTCAGGTCGTAATCCTGATTGGGCAGAAGGGTGGGCGTGCTCAGTTCCAGTTCCAGATCCATCTTGACGTTGTCGGCTCCGGTCAAACCGCCGCGGACCCCCATGATGAAACCGTAGGGAACATCATTCAAGGTGCCGGTGCCGCCGGCGCCGCCGTAGACACGGACTTTCAGCGTGCCGCCGCTGTGGAGGCGCTTGAATCCGGTGGATTCATTGCTCATGAA
>CAYWZD010000777.1:0-1872 GCA_964462755.1 uncultured Victivallales bacterium
TACCGCGACTTGGACAGCAGCGGCGTCCATGCCGAATATCCCGGACTGCTTCCGGCTGTCAGGTTTTCAAAATGCGCATACGCTTCCCACCACGCGTCATGGACCTCCCGTATGAGCCGTTTGACTTCGTCGGGATTGTCATACAGATCCAGCAGAAGTTTCTCGCCCGGACGCAGGGAGGCAATGATGTCAAGGGTTCCGCCGAGGTCCGTCATTCCCATAACGGTTCTGGCTTTCCATATTTGCGCGGCCGCGGTGAAAAATTCCCCGATCCGCCTGAACCAGGGTGACGACTGATCCAGTTTGAACTCGATATCCTTCAGTTCGCATCCCTCGAAACGCCCCGGCGAATACCATACGGTGTCGGCATGGTTGTGCCCCTCGCCTCCGGCAAAAGTCGACAGGACGCCGGGCCCGAAATTCGGCCAGAACGCGGGAAAGGCGTCCCCGTAATAATGAGTGTTTCTCAAGATTTTGTTTTCATAATTCAAAAGGATTTCCTCGGCCGGGATGGAAAAATCGTATTGGGATGTGAACGGCTTTATCGGCAGACCGCCGTCATCCTGTGCTGAACCGGAAAAGGAAGTGAAATAGAAAACCGGACGCCCCAGATCGCCGGACCACCATTTTTCCCAATTCTCTGCCGTCTTCTCCCAGTTGAACTGATCGAATTTCATTTTCGCCTCCGCGGGGAACCATTCCTGAAGTTTTGACTCTGCCGGAAATCCTGATTTGAAACAACCTCTTGTGATGCAAAGAAAAAGTAACTTTTATTAATTTAACTGCTTGATTTTTCGATTCAAGAAGATATTTATATGCAAAAAGTGATATTAATACTACATTTTGTGAGATACTGAAATGGCTCCTTATGACAAAATCAGAATCTGGCAGGTGCGCTTCCAGCAGATCCGTCCCATGAATTCCCTGCCATGGCCGCATGAAATCGTGTTGGAAAAACAGGTCTCGCCCCGCTATCATCTGGAGGGACGGGGGCGTCCGAAAACCTATACACAGCTCTCCTGCACCATTTCCGGCGAAGGCGCGTTCCGCCACAAGGACACCATCTATAAACTCACGCCCGGAAAAGCCTTCCTCTCCTGTCTCGGCAACCCGGATACCGCCTATTATTATCCCGGACACGCCACTGAACCGTGGGTCTTTCTCTGGTTCGACATGCAGGGAGACGCCGCCGTCCGGATCACTGATGAAATGAACGCCCGTTACGGTTATATTTTCGATCTCCCTCTCGACGGCAGTTTCGTCCGCTACCTCAACTCGTTCCGGAACCAGCGTCACAACATGCGGTTCGTCACCCCCACCGAGGGCGCTAAAATCGTTCACGACGCCCTCGCACTCCTCGGCGAAACCATCGAAAAAAGCGAAATCACTTCCAGGGCGAACCAGCTCGTACGCGCCGCCCAGCTGATGATTACCGATCATCTGGACCGCTCCATCGACATTGCCGACGTCGCCGAACGACTGGGCGTTTCCCGCGAACATCTGATCCGCGTGTTTTATGCCCAGACAGGCACCACTCCCGGCAGTTTCGCCTCGGGCGAACGCATGAAGCTGGCCCTGCGCCTGCTCCGGGACCGTCAGCTCAACTGCTCTCAAATTGCGGAAAGAATCGGCTTCGAATGCGCCGCCAGCTTTGCCCGGGCTTTCAAGAAATCCTTCGGATGCAGTCCCACGCGATACCAGAAACAACGTTGAGGCTGTTTCGTGCCGTCCCCGTTTTTTCCTTCTTGAAATAATTTGCATTCCCGTTTTCCGGGGGTATAGTATAGATGTTCTGATTCCGAGGGAGCTTTCCCGGAGAAGAAGTTCAAAATCATGCAGATCGTTCTGACATGCAAGGGGTTATACCCGAGC
>CAYWZD010000778.1:0-1870 GCA_964462755.1 uncultured Victivallales bacterium
GCCGGATGGACAACTATTTCATGGACATGGCGCTGTATCCGGAGGAGCTTCACAAACTCCACCGTCTCATCGCGGGAGTATATGAAAACCTGATTCTCGCCGCGGGCGACGCCGGAGCCGACGGCATTTTCTTCTGCGAGGACATGGGCACGCAGAAGGGCCTGCTCTTTTCCCCGGACATGTGGAACGAATATTTCCGCGACCTCTATACGCGACTCTTTTCCATCGCCCGCGAAAAAGGTATCCGCGTTTTCATGCACTCCTGCGGACGCAATACCGAAATCGTTGAATCCCTTCTGAAAGCCGGGGTGAACTGTTTCGACTTCGATCAGCCCACCGTCTACGATTTCGAATGGCTTTCCGGGCTTTTCCGGAAATACAAGGCGGCGCTTCATTCCCCCGTGGACATCCAGAAAATCCTTCCGACCGGGGATCGGGCGCTGATCGAAAATGAAGTCGGACGCATGAAAAAGGCGTTCGGCGGATTTCTGATTTTCAAAAATTACGGCGATCTCAACGGAATCGGGGTCAAGCCGGAATGGGATTCTTGGGCATATCATAAAATCATAACCTCAGGAGATGAAAAATGACGGATTTCGAAGCACTCAAGACCGCGGTCATGAAGGGCCGTCGCAACGACGTTACCACCATTGTACAGTCTGCCATCAATGAAAAGGAAGACCTCAACCTGCTTCTGGACAAGGGAATGATCCCGGCCATGCGCGAAATCGGCGAAAAATTCTCGCGCAACGAAGCGTATGTTCCGGAACTTCTGATCGCCGCCCGCGCCATGCAGGCCGGACTCACCCTCATCGAACCGCTCCTGGCCGCGACCGGACGCCAGCCGCTCGGAAAAGTCGCTGTCGGAACGGTCAAGGGCGACCTCCACGACATCGGCAAGAATCTGGTGGCCATCATGCTCAAGGGTGCCGGCTATGAGGTCATCGACCTCGGCGTGAACTGCGACTGCGAAAAGTTCAATGAAGGCGTGAAACAGGGAGCCCAGGTGGTCGCGTGCAGCAGCCTCCTGACCACCACCATGCCTTATATGAAAGACGTCGTGGATTATTTCCATGGCAAGGATGTCAAGGTCATCATCGGCGGCGCGCCCGTAACCCAGGCCTACTGCGACAAAATCGGGGCGGCCGGCTACAGTGAAGATGCCAGCGGCGCGGTCCGTCTGGTCGATTCGCTTCTTAAAACCGCCTGAAAATAAGGAAAAATATCATGACGGGCATCGAACGGATTTCCCGGCAGCTCAAGCGCCAGAGCGTCGACCGGATCGGAGTTTTCGAAGACTTCTGGGAACTGACCCTTCCGAAATGGAAAGCGGAAGGGAAAATGGGACCGGAGGAAGCTCCGGTCGACCACTTCAACTTCGATCTGGATGTCCTCTGGGCGTTCAACTACATGATTCATCCGGAAGCAAAGGAACAGATTCTGGAAGAAGATGAAAATACAAAACTCATCCTCAACGGGAATCACGCCCGCTTGCGCGTCCACAAAAAACACGCCAGCACGCCGGAGCATGTGGGATTCGAAGTCGCGGTCCGCGAAGACTGGGAACGGCTCGCAAAACCGTTCCTGAAACCCGACCGCGCGAGAATTCGTTTTGACGCCTACCGCTCGCTGAAAGCCAAATGTGCCGAGAAAAACCGTTTTTTCTTCTGGTCTGGAATCCCGATTTTCGAGTGTCTGCATCCGATCTGCGGACATGAAAACCTGCTGATGGGCATGGCGCTCGATCCGGAATGGGTCATGGAGATGTCCGCAACGTATGCCGACCTCAACATTCAGCTGATGGAAATCCTGTTTGCGGAAGAGGGACAGCCCGACGGCATCTGGTTCTATGAGGACATGGGCTTCAAGG
>CAYWZD010000779.1:0-1851 GCA_964462755.1 uncultured Victivallales bacterium
AGCCCCACTTCATTCCGGTGGGGAACCCGGCGCCGCCGCGTCCGCGCAAACCGGACTTCTTCACGGCGTCAACCACTTCCGCGGGTTTGCACGAACAGGCTTTCCTGAAGGATTCAAACCCGCCGTTGTCCTGATACTCGCGGATGTCCTTGGGATTGATCCGTCCGGCGAGACGCGTCACATAAAGTTTTTCGATGTTGGAACGCTCGGCGGGAATGCTGAAACGTCCTTCCACGGTCAGACCGAGGATCGCGGAAACGCTTGCGTCGTCGGGTCGGACGGCGGAATAGAAGGCGGAGGAGCCGTCCTTGAGTTCCACTTCGACCATCGGTTCCGCGTAACAGTGTCCGATGCAGCCGACTTCCACGACCGGGATGTCTCCTGCGAGACGGCGGAATGCGTCGAGGACGTCCGCCGCGCCCGCGGCCAGACCGCACGACGCGGTTCCTACTTTGATTCTTCTGATATCAGCCATGAGGTCACCCCTGCTTCCTGTAATCGTTAATGATCTTGAGCAGACTCTTGCGGTCCAGCTTGCCGAAGACCCGTCCGTTGACGGCGATCACGGGAGCCAGGCTGCAACAGCCCAGACAGGCGACCGTGGAGATGGAGAAAAGTCCGTCCGGAGTCGTTTCGCCGTCCTTGATTCCGAGCGCGGTAGTCAACCATTCCTGAATCAGGGGAGCCCCCTTGATGTGGCAGGCAGTGCCGTCGCATGCGCTGATTTTGTATTTTCCGGGTTTGGTCCGTTTGAACTGGGCATAGAAAGTCAGGACGCCTTCCACTTCGGCGTCGGCCATTGAAAAATGTTTCGCAACGGCCTGAATGGCCCCGTTGGAAACGTATCCTTCCCGCTCCTGAACCAGCTGGAGCCCCTTGATCAGGTTTCCCTTCCCCGTGTCGATCTCCGACAAATAAGCGAATTCCGGATTCATTGTTCCTTTTCCTCTCCCTCTCTGAGATGTCACAAAAAACGATTATTAATATAACCTTCCCTCCGCGAAATATCAACATTGACAATCTTTTTTTCCATGGTATATTTCACCGTCCCGGAATTCATTCGGACATTATTAATGAAGAGAGCCCCATGAAACGTCTTATCACGATTCTCCTGTTCTTGCTGGCGGCATCCCTCCTCCCCGCGGACGATGCGCCGTCCGTGACCCTCCATCAGACAGGAGAGTTCGGACGCTTCTTCAGAGAGTATCAGGTCCCCGGGGGAACCTTCTTTTTCGTCGTCAAGTCGGCCCCCTTCCAGATCAAGGATCTTCTTGAAAAGGATATGCTGAGACTGGCGATCACCCCCGAACCGCCGAAAGACAATCCGAAATGGAAAGTCACAAGACTGGCCATGACCGCCCCGATTCTGGCGGTTCATCCAGACAACCCACTCCGCGATATCTCCGCCGCCGACGCCTCGGCCCTCCTCCAGCAGAAGTTCGGTTCCTGGCGGACCTTCGGAGGCCCGACCACCCGCATCCATCTCTACCGGAAAATGGACAACGCCCTCCCGCCGCCCATCATCCAGACATGCGGATGCCATGGCGAACAATGCCATGATGACAAACACAATCATGGAGAAAAAACCAAGCCTAAAAAGCTGTTTTTCAGCTATGGGAAGCCCCTCCTCTTCCAGACGGAAAACGACAGCAAGGCTTTTTCCCTCCTCTTCACGGACCCGTTGGGACTGGCCTGTTTCGACATCACCCGCTACGATGAAAACCGGGTTCCGCTGCTCACCATCGACAAGATCCCCCCCACGCTCAAGGAATTCGACTCAGGCCGTTATCCTCTTCTGAAGACTTATTATCTGGTGGAACCGGCCAACCCCACTCCGGCGGAAAAACAACT
>CAYWZD010000780.1:0-1848 GCA_964462755.1 uncultured Victivallales bacterium
CGGCGTCGCTGACGATCAGCAGTTCGTTTTCACGGGCGAAGCGGACGGCCTTCTCGAAGAATTCGAGCGTCGCGGAGGCTCCGGTCGGGTTGTTGGGATAGTTCAGATAAAGCAGTTTGGCGCGTTTGCGCTGGTCGGCGGGAATCGCGTCCAGATCGGGCATGAATCCGTTTTCCTCCAGCAGGGGGAGCTTGACCATGGTTCCACCGAGGTATTCCGTCCAGGTGCCGAGCACCGGGTAGCCGGGGACCGTGATGAAGGTGATGTCGCCGGGATTGATGAAGCACGCGGGCAGGAGGGAGAGCGCGGACTTGCTTCCGATGGCGTGGCAGATCTCCTTTTCGGGATCGAGCGTCACATGATAGAGCGCCTCCATGTAGCGGGCGGCGGCCTGCTTGAATTCGCTGGTGCCGTTGTCGGCATAGATGCGGTTTTCCCAGTTGGCGGCTTCCTCGCAGAGCTTCTTCACGACGCTCGGGAATGCCATGTCGTCAGGTTCTCCGACGCCCATATCGATGATTTCGATGCCCGGATTCTTCGCGATGGCTTCGCGTTTGGCGCGCTTGATTTTCTCAAACTTGTAGATTTTCGTATCTTTGCCGAACATGCTGCCGCCGATGCGGTTTGCAAAATTATTCTGTAAAAAACTTTCGCCCATCGGGATTGTCTCCTGTTAAAAATGGTTCTATATTATATACAATAACCTTCCAAAGCGGGAAAATCAAACGTCGGGACGGGAATAATGGCCTTGAAGTGGGAACATTTTGAAAAAGCGCTGGGGATGTATCTGCCCCTGAATTGTCCGGTCTGCGGAGGCATTCCATACGACGGCGGAGCGAATCAGTTCTGCGCGGAATGCCTGAAGAGTTTCCGCTTCGTCCGGGAACCGGTCTGCCCTTCCTGCGGGGGGGAGCACAGCGGCATTCTGGAGCTCTGCCCGGAGTGCCTTTCCGCCGGACGCAAGTTTCCCTGGAAGCGGGGCGTCGCCGTCTTTCGGATGGACGGCGCGGTCAAGGAGGTCATCTACCGTTTCAAATACCGCGAACAGCCGGAGCTGGCCCGTGCGCTGGGGCGTCTGGCGGCGGGAGCGGTGCGCGCCGCGGGGGTGAAGGCGGACCTGCTGGTTCCCACGCCGCTGCACTGGTTCCGTTTTCTCCAGCGCGGGTTCAACCAGTCGGAGCTTCTGGCGAAGGTGGTCGGGAAGGAGCTGGGGGTGCCGACGGCGAACCTTCTGCGCCGTCGCAAGTGGACGCGCCAGCAGGCGAAGCTGGACCGGGACGCCCGAATCCGGAACCTGAAGGAGGCGTTTTCAATTTCCGGCTCGACAAACTGCCGGGGACGGTGTATATTACTGGTCGACGACGTTATGACGACGGGCTCCACGCTCTCCGCGGCGGCGGAAACGCTGCTCGGCGCGGGGGCTGCCGAAGTAAACATCATGGTGCTTGCACGAAGACAAAGGGATTGATATTATGGCTCTACTGTTTGGAAAATCGAAGTATTCGACGCTCAGCGGAACTCCCGTGAATTCTTCCTCCCACCATTCCGGACTCACCGCTTCGGAGCCTCTGAAAAAGAAGGAGATTCCCGAGGGCCTCTGGGAAAAATGCAAAAAATGCGGAGAAATGAATTTCACCAAGAAGCGGGAGGAAAACCTGAATGTCTGTCCCCGCTGCGGATGCCATTATCCCCTGACCGCGCAGCAGCGGATCGACCTCCTGACCGATGAAGGCACCTTCAAGGAAGTCGACGCCCTTCTGGAATCGGTCGACACCCTGAAGTTCGAAGGCGTCGCCTCCTATACCGAAAAACTGACCGCCAGCAAGGCGAAGACCGGACTCAAGGACG
>CAYWZD010000781.1:0-1840 GCA_964462755.1 uncultured Victivallales bacterium
ACTTTTGAGAGAGGTTCTGTTGAAAGGCATCTATATGCAAATTTCCAGACTCGGTTTCGGAGTTCAGATTGAATGCGATCACTACCGCCTCGACCTGGCTCCGGTTCCACGGACAAGCTATCTCCTGTTCAAGGATTCGAACCGTCTCTTCGGTTTCATCGCGGGCGGGGACTGCTCCCTTACCGGAAAATGGGACGCCTCTTCGGATTCCGGTCCGTGGATGCCGCAAGAACTTCCGGACGGAACGATTTGCCTTACACGCGAAGAAAAATCTCTTCTGTGGAAGACAAAACGATTCTGCATTCATGCGGGGGAAGATTTTATCGAGTGGCATCATGAATTGGAAGGCACGGGCGATCTGGACGAAATCCGCTGGTTCCGCCATTGTTATGAAGGAAATGAATACGGGTTCGCCGGCAATTTCGATGAGGTTTACTCCGCCGCGCCCAATTTCCGGGAACAGACATGGTATCATCCGACGGCAAGGGTGATCATATCCAACGGAGATGATTTGAGTGCATGTTCCGGCGGCCATGCGCTGGCTTCCGTCCCGCATGTCATGGGCTTGCACGACCGGCGTGACAACGCGCTGCTCGGAACGGCGGTTTTCGCCGAACCGGGTGAATATCTATGGGATGATCTGGTCTGGAATCCCCAGGTCATACTGCCGCCTACCGATTATGAAGGCGATCTCTCCAAGGCAGGCGGCTTTGCCATCCGCTACTGCGGTAAAAAAACAGTCAGCGGCAAATGGATTTCTCCCCGGCTGGTCTTCACCTTCCCGGAAGATGCCGGGCAGACGCTTCGCCGCGCCCTGGAATATGCCTATGGGGCAAAACTTCTGCCCCGTCCGGACCGGCATCGGGCGGTCGACTGGTGGAATGAACCGATCTATTGCACATGGCACGATCAGTGTGCTCTGGCGCAGAAGGAAATGATGGATTACCACAAGTCCGTTACCCGCCCGGGAGAACTATGCACGGAGGTCCTGACCGAACACTGGCTTCAGACCCTTCTTGACCATGAGGCCGAACCGGGAATTGTCATTCTGGATGACAAATGGCAGAAATCCAAGCTGGACGCCGCTCCAGACAAGGCAAAATGGCCGGATCTCCGGGGCTGGATCGAACGCTGTCATGAGCGGAATATCAGGGTGTTCCTCTGGGAACTGGCCTGGCACGATGAGGACATCCCGCAGGAGGAAGCGATCACCCGCGACGGAAAAATCGTCTGCGGCGATGTGACCAATCCTCTGTATGAAGCGAGACTGCGACGGAAAATCCACCGCTATTTTTCTCCGGACAAGGACGGTCTCAATGCCGACGGACTCAAGATTGACGGCCTCATGCTGCTGCCGACCGGACGCGGACTGAAAAACCGCGGAAATCTCTGGGGCCTTGAATTGCAGAAATATTTTCTCCGGATCGTTTTTGAAGAAGCCAAAAAAGCCAAACCGGACGCCTGTATTTCAACCTTCGCCGCCAATCCATATCTGGACGAATTCACCGACATGGTGCGTCTGGCGGACATGTATACCTATCGCCTGACCACCGTCGATTCCATGCGTCTGCGCCGGTCCGTTTTCGCGGTGACAAATCCGGATGTCCTGACGGATACGGACGGTCAGCTGAACTTCCATGAGGCCCCCGACTATCTTGATGACCTTGCGATTCAGGCAGAAATGGGCATCCCTACGCTTTACAATGCGGAATATCTCAGACGGGCCCGGTTCTTTTTCCCTCCGGACTACCGCAAACTTTCGGAGGCGGATTACCGCAAGTTCGCTGAAGTGTTCGCGGAATACCGGAACCGGAAAAAGAACGGGAAAAAAATGGAAAAT
>CAYWZD010000782.1:0-1840 GCA_964462755.1 uncultured Victivallales bacterium
GCCCGGGAAACCGCCGATTCCCTCGGCGTCAAAAATGCATTTCTTTCCATCAGTCATGAAAAGCACTATGCGGTTGCCACCGTGGTTCTGGAAGGATAATCCATTCTCCGGTTTCCGCCCGGACAAAACCCGAACGAAAAAAAATTCTTTTCCGATTTGATTTTTTGGCGTTGGAGTGTTCTATTGTCGGATGGTTTTGTGGAAGAATCAATCATCTATGGACAGACTTTCGGAAGAGTTACGGTTATGGAAAGTTCGCGGCTGGGCATCGTCATCAAAGTAAAGAACCTGGAATTGTGCAAAGCGTTTTACCGGGACATTCTGGATTTGGGCCAGCCCGTTCTGGACAGCAGTTTCTGGGTCGAATTCAAGATCAGTCCGGAGTCTTCCCTTTATCTTGAAAAAGCGGAATGGGATGAACCCGTTCCGGAGGCGGGTGGAAAAATAGCATGGCTTTACAGAACGGAAAGGCTCTCCAAAATCAGGGAGAAACTCGGTTCTTATGGTTACAGTCCTTCCTCGGCCTGTACCGATAAGGTTGGATTTGAAGTGTACCGGTTCGCCGATCCGGAAGGCAATCCGTTCTACATTGCGCCCAGATTATAAACGGTTTATGAAAACAGACAAATTCGGGGAAATGGAATATGAAAGCTTTTTTTCACCTCTCTTTTCTTCTTGCGGCAGGACTCTTTTTTTCCGTCGCCCAGACGCTCCGGGCTTCTGATTTGTATTCCTTTGTCCCCCGGAATTCCGCCTGCGCCTTGTTTCTCGATTTGACGGAACAGAACCGTCGGATGCCCGTCGTTCAGGAAAATCTGGAAAAAATGATCGCGGAGCAGGATAAAGGGCTTCTTCAAAGCAACAACTTGAAAATCAAGGACATCTGTTCTTCGATGGTGGTTTCCATGCCCTCCCTCGTGGAAAGTGACGGATACGTCATTGCAAAAACCGCCCTGCCCGAACAGCGCCTCCGCGAACTCCTTCAGAAAAGCAAGATTCCGGATTTCAAATATTCCGTCAGCAAATACAACAACCGCAATGTCCATATTCTGTCCTTTTCGACCAGGCGCATTTCCAAAGGCAAGGAAAAAATCCGGGTCCGCACATTTGCCCTGATGTATCTGGCTCCGGACATTCTCGTCGTCACGAAGGATTCGGTTGTTCCCTACTTTCAGGAACCGCGCGGCCTTCCCCGGAATCTGCTCCAGCTGCTGAAAGTCCCGGGGGCTTTCGCTTCCGGTTTTGCCGTCACGGACGATTCTTTCCTGTCCGACAATCCCTTCCTTCCCCCCACGAAGCTCAATTCTTTTTCCGCTTCCTTCGGCAGCCGGGAAAACATCGTCCTGAAAAGTGAATTTCTCTCAGCAACCCGGCAGGACGCCAACCAGACGATGCTTCTTCTCCAGCAGTATCTCCTTCTGGCCGGACTGTTCCTCAACAATGAGAATCCTTCTCTGGCGCAGGAACTTGCAAATTCATTCAAATTCCAGAACAAGGGCCTGTCCGTGACGATGAACGGTTCGCTGTCCAAAGAATTTTTCACCCTTCTCGGCAATTCCGCCTCCAATATTAAAGAGAGATTGGAACAGCAGCAGATGGCGAAAAAGTCCGGAGTCCAGAATTCTTCTCAACCATAAGGGGCAACAATGGCATATCAAGTTACCGCTCGCAAATGGCGTCCGCAGCGCTTCTCCGACATGGTCGGGCAGGAGCATATCGCGCGCACGCTGAGGAATGCCATTGTCACCGGACGCATCGCGCACGCTTATCTGTTCGTCGGGCCGCGCGGGATCGGAAAGACCACTTCCGCCCGGATTTTCGCCAAGGCGCTCAACTGCAA
>CAYWZD010000783.1:0-1840 GCA_964462755.1 uncultured Victivallales bacterium
TCCGCGAAATGGAGGACTTCATAGATTCCGCCCCGCGCCTTGATGGACCCGGCGACCGGCAGATCACTGTCCGCCTTGAGCAGAAAGTGTCCCGGATAATCCAGCGCTTTCCCCAGTTTTTCCGCCGGAAGCAGATCCGATTCGATCAGACCGCCCGACATTCCAAGTTCGGGAAACAGTTCCGCCATCAGGGGCGCGAAACGGTGCTGTCGCGCCTGGGTGTCGCGCAAATCGCCCATGTTCAATGAGAGTCCGGGCAGGACGCTTTTCGTTTTTTTCAGTTTCGGGTTGCACCACAGAAACGGGGTTCCAGAGCGGAGACTCCGGACCTGTTCCGTATTTTTGAACTTCAATTTCATAAACGCTCCTCTCAACAGTCCGGAAAATAATTGCTCCGGCGGAATTTTTCGGATTAGCAATGAAAAATATCACGCCGGAGCAGGGAGGTCAAGAAGGAAAGATAATGAACTTGAAAATTCTCCGTATCTTTACTTGAACCATTCCTTCGGGAGATACGCTTTTTCGGCCGCGAGCATCTGTTCCATACAGGCGCGGGCGTCCGGAATGCTCACGGTGACCATGCTGGCGAGAAATGCCTGCAGGAGAGTTCTCCGGTCGAAGGTGACGGCGGCCTCCACGGCCAGTTCGTGCTCGTCGAGGACCCTCTGCATGAACCCGTAAATCGGGCGCGGAATCGGACCGAAGGGCAGGGGGCGGACGCCGTTCATATCGACGACGCACGGGATTTCCACATAGGCGTCGTCCTGCATGTTGGTGACGGCCCCGTTGTTTGCCGTGTTGATGTAGAACTTCTTGAGTCTGCCGGACCACATCGATTCGATGATGTCGCTGGAATGGTCGGGAGTCGTCTCCTTCAGGAAGGAATCGATGCTCCTTTTTCCGGAAGCAAGATTCTTCATGTCGGTCCAGCAGTCCTTCATCCATTTCTTTCTGACTTCAATGTCCCATTTCCGGAGGGTCAGAGCGTCTTGGGTGTTGACATCGTGTCCCTGGAAATAAGGCAGATATTCCTGCGTGTGCCAGATGCATTTCGGGATGAACCCGATGGCTTCGGCGACCTGGTGGGCAATTTTATTGGTGAGGATGATCTTGCCGTCTTCGGACGCGGCGATGTGCTCCGCCTGAGTCGCCATGCGGAGCTTTTCTTTGATGACCGGAATCAGATCCTTCCCCTCATAACTCATTTCGAAGAGCCAGTTGAAGTGGTTGATTCCGCCTGAACGGATTTTGACTTTGCTTCGGAGTTCATCGGTGATTTCCTCCGGTTTGGAGGCGAGTCCGGCGTCGAGGATCAGCGCGTTGTCGAAACGCGGATTGTGCGGGCCGTCGCAGATGGCCAGCGACTTGATTTTCGGGAAATGGCGCATCATCGCGATTCCCATCGCCGCCGTGGGATTCACCCAGTTGATGACCCACGCGTCCGGGCAGAGTTTTTCCACATCCCGGAGAATTTCATTCTGATGCGGGACTTCCCGGAGCGTCCTCATGATGCCGCCCGGTCCGACGGTGTCGGCAGAACACATGATCATGCCGTTTTTCGTGCTGATTTCCGCGTCGATGCCCCGCAGCTCTACCCCTTTGTTGGCGAATGCGAGGACAACGAAGTCCGCATTTTTCAGCACTTTCTTCCGGTCCGTGGACGCTTCGACTTTCAGGTTCGACTTGACGGCTTTGGCTGCTTTCTTCGCAATTTCTGCAATCCATTTGAGCTTTTCCTCGTTATAATCCACGAGCGCCAGCGTGCCGTTCGAAAGAGCTTCTTTTGTCGCCATGCTCCAGGCGGTCTGCCTGCCGAAAAAAGCACTTCCGGCACCGATGA